>JAKPUX010000352.1 GCA_029554865.1 bacterium
GTAAATCCGCCGTTAATGCTCCGCGAGGCCGCGAGCAGAAGCTGGGTGCGGTCGAATTCGGGAGGCAGCACAACCCCCAATCTCCACAGGGGTGTGATGGGTCCACCATTATCCCATTCGAACCGGAGCACAGACGGAGAAGCGGGTTCGAAGGGAGAGGCGACCACCCGATGGAGGGACTGGGCCTGCAGGGAGAGGACGCCGGTCAGGAGAACCATGAACAGACTCTTTTTCATTTGAGCAATCATGACATTTCCGTTTGAGATGCTACCAGGGCGCACGCTGCACGGCCGGGTGTCTCACCTGGTTTCCCCTGTCCTGCTTCGAAACAATAAAGGGCGAAAACCGGGCACTTTGCGGCCGCTTTTAATGTGCCTGTAGACAGTTGCAAACATTATACCAGCAAAAGGGTTAGATCGTCGTAACAATGGGCAGGGTATCAGGCTGGAACTCCGCCTTCACCCGTGTTGATGCCTTTCCTATCACGGAAGAACCTTGATCGATGCCTGGTCGTATGGATACACCGGTGTTGACGCAGTCTGAAGAAGTGTGCGGATGACCGTAAGTCATTTGAGAATGGCGCGCAGGAGAATCAAAAACCCGCGCCCGTCGTTTTCCAGCAGTTTGAGGTTCTTTTGCGCTTTCTCGTAGCCCGGATTGATGCGGACGGCCTCGCGATAGGCCTCGACCGCCCGGGTAAAGCTGTGCCAACCGCGCAAAAGGCAGGCAGTGCCCAGGCTCTGGTGCAGATCTGCGTACTCCGGATGCTGACCGAGGGCCTTTTCCAGGGTCTTGATATAGCTGTCGAGAGTGCGGTTATCCCGCTCCAGATCGGCGAACATGAATTTCAGATAGAACTCGCTGTCCGCAATGACGCTGCGGTGGCTCTGCACAGAGGGCTCGATCGCCTTTTCGATCTCGGCCAACCCCTCTTCGAGACGCTCCCGGATCTCCAGGCATTCCAGTCCCTTTTCCAGATGTGCACGTTGTTCAGGGCTGACCAGATCCATTGCATAAAGCAGATGCTGTTTGCTCTCCTTCATACGCTCGATCGGGGGGGCCATCTCGGGATGGGTCGGCTGCAGCAGGGTCGATTCCGCCCAGATCAGGCCGAGCAGGAGATGGGCGCTGACATAATCGGCATTGAGCGAGAGGGCCTTCTGACAGCTCTCGGCGGCCGCGCGATGATCGCCGCCCTTGCGCAGCACCTCGGCCAGGAGATAATGGACATCGGGATATCCGGGCCGCTTCTCGGCCGCCCTGCGCAGGTTTTCCAGGGCCTGGTCCAGATCACCCTTCCGGTACCACGCCCGTCCCAGGCTGTAATGGATGTTCTCGAAATTCTCATCCCGCTGCAGCACGGTGGAAAAGGTGTCGATGGCTTCGTCGTAAAAACCCTTTTCGAGGAAAAGGGTGCCCAGCTTGGTCAGCGATCCGGCATTTTCTCCGGCCAGGACCTTGTCGTTCACGCAAAAGAGCAGATCCAGATCCGACACAGTCAGGTCATGTAATTGACGGACCTCGGCCTCGAGCTGCTCAGGGGCGACGCTCTCATCGATCAGGTTTTCACGGTGATCCACAAGCTCCTCGCCGTCCTGGACGGAGGTCACCGCCTTGCGCGACTCCGGCTCGAAACGGGTGCTAATCGAAAGCCTGCGTTTGCCCGCCCGCAGCGAGCTGTCGAATGCCAGTTCACGGCTCATTGGTTTTCTTCTCCGGCTTGGTCTCGGTGGAAGAGTTGGTCGTCGAATGGCTGTGCTTGTAATCGGTCTGATAAAAACCGGAACCCTTGAAAATCACTCCGGCCCCGCCGCTGAGTATGCGATGGACATCGGGCTGGTCACAGTTCGGACAGACGGTAAGGGGTTCGGCTGCTATGCTCTGAAAGGCTTCAAAAATATATCCGCAGTTCCTGCACTGGTAATCATAGGTTGGCATCAAGACATCCCTGCTTGTTCAAGCGACTTTATTCCACTTTCAATCCGATCGAGGGCCTTTTCCAGAACTGCCATGGAAGTCGCATAGGAGAGCCGGACATGGGTGTCCATGCCAAAGGCCACTCCCGGCACTATCGCAACCCCGAATTCCTGAAGAAGGTACTGGCAGAAACTCACCGAATCGGTAATTTTGAAACCATTCTTTTCCCGGCCAAACCAGGCGGAGACATCCGGAAAAGCGTAAAAGGCCCCCTGCGGCAGCAAGCAGGAGATCCGGGGCATCGCCATCAGCCGCTTGTACACATAATCCCGGCGCTCGAGAAAGGCCGCTCGCATCTCCCCGATGAAGTCCTTTGAACCCAGATAGCCCGCCAGCGCCGCCTTTTGGGAGATGGAGGCGGGATTGGAGGTAGTGTGCCCCTGGTATTTGATCACCGCTTTGGCAATCTCCTCCGGCGCGGCGAGAAAACCGATCCGCCACCCGGTCATGGCGCAGCTTTTGGAGACGCCGTTGACCAGCAGAAGCTGGCTGCGGATTTCCGGGAATTGGCTCAGGCTGGTATAACCCCCTTCATCGAAGACGATTTGATCATAGATCTCATCCGAGAGCAGGTAGACCCCGGTGTCGCGGATGACCTGAACCAGTTCCGCCAGCTCTTCGCGGCTGTAGACTGCGCCAGAGGGGTTGCTCGGGCTGTTGAGGATAACCAGCCGGGTCTTTGGGCTGATGGCCGCCTTCAATTCCGCCGCCGAAATCTTGAGATGCTCCCGGTCCGCAGGATCGATGAAGCGGCAGGTGGCATCGGCGAGCTGGACCATCTCCGGATAGCTCACCCAGTAGGGCCGCGGCAGGACCACCTCACTGCCGGGATCGCAAACGGCAAGCACAGCCTGAAAAACGGCGAATTTCGCCCCGGAGGTGACTACGATCTCTTTTGCAGTATAGCGGGCGCCGTAGGCCGCCTGCAGCCATGCCGCGATCGCTTCGCGCAGCTCCATACTTCCCTCAGCCGGGGTGTACTTGGTATAACCCTGGCGGATGGCCTCGATCGCCGCCTCCTTGATAAAACCGGGCGTGTCGAAATCGGGCTCCCCGGCGCCGAGGGCGACGACATCCTTTCCTTCCCGCTTCAATCTGGCCAAGGTGCTGTTCAGGGCGACGGTCTGCGATTCCTGCATCCGGACCATGCGTTTGGCCAGGATCATAATCTCCTCTCTCTCCGGCTAGTTTCTGGCTTTGAGGCTGCAGATGCAGGCGACATTGACGATATCCTCAGCCTTGCAGCCGCGCGACAGGTCGTTCGCCGGCTGTGCCAATCCCTGGATAATCGGCCCGATGGCCTGGGCGCCGGCCAGCCGTTCGACCAGCTTGTAGCCGATATTGCCGGCCTGCAGATCCGGAAAGATCAGGACGTTGGCCTGTCCGGCGACGGGGCTGCCCGGGGCCTTGCGCTGACCGACTGAAGAGACCAGGGCGGCATCGGCCTGCATCTCGCCATCGATCCTGATCTCCGGCTTTTTCTGCCGGGCAATGGCCACCGCCTGCTGAACCTTGTCGACAAAGGGGTGCGAGGCGCTGCCCTTGGTCGAAAAGGAGAGCATGGCCACCAGGGGCTCTTCGCCGGTCAGGCTGCGATGCGTCTCCGCAGAGGCGAGCGCGATGTCCGCCAGCTGATCGGCGGTGGGATCCGGAATCACGGCGCAGTCGCCGAAGGTGAGGTTGCGGCCGTCGGGAAGGACCATGAGAAAGCAGCTCGAGACCACGGAAAAACCGGGGGCGACCCCGATGACCTGGATGGCGGCCCGGAGCACGTCGCCGGTGGTATGGGCGGCACCCGCCACACTGGCGGCCACCCGTTTCTCGCGCACCATCATCGCCCCGAAGTAGAGGGGCTGGGCCATGTTCTTGCGGGCGGTCTCCGGATCGAGCCCCTTGTGCTTGCGCATCTCATAAAAGGTATTGGCGTAGGCCTCAAAACGGGCATCCTTCTCCGGTGTTATGATCTCCGCGCCGGAGATATTGACCCCAAGCGCAGCGGCCTGAGATGAAATTTTTTCCTTGTCGCCGAGGAGCACCGGGGAGACCAGCTTGTTGGCGAGGCAGATGGCTGCCGCCTGGATGGTACGGTCGTCCTCACCCTCCGGAAAAACGATCGCCTGGGGCTTTTCCTTTGCCTTGGCCTGGATCTGTTCAAGAATCGTCATTTTTTCCTCATCTTTTCCAGCAGTTGTTTTTCCACATGGGGCGGCACAAAACAGCTCACCTCCCCGTTAAAACGGGCTAGTTCTTTGACAATGCTTGAGTTCAAATAGGAATACTTTTCATGCGGCATCAAAAAGACCGTGATCATGTGCTCGTCGAGCTTGCGGTTGACCAGGGCCATCTGAAACTCATATTCAAAATCGGAGACGGCGCGCAGTCCGCGGATGACCGCCTGCGCGCCGATGCTGCGGGCATAGTCGACCAGCAGTCCATTGAAGCTGTCGACCCTGACGGAGGGCAATTCACGAATAGCCTCTTCGATCATGCCGACTCGTTCCTCCTCGCTGAAGAGAGGCGTCTTGCCGAGATTGCGCGCCACAGCGACGATCACCTCATCGAAAAGGAGGCTGGCCCGTTTGATGATGTCGATATGGCCGTAGGTGATCGGGTCAAAGGAGCCCGGATAGATCGCTATTTTCCTGGTCATCACTCATCCCGCAAAAGATGATCTGGGTGTCGCCCAATATTTTTACCTTCAGCGCACGCCAGGGTTCCGGGCAGCTGAATTTATCGCGCGAACTCGCTTCGTAGACAAAGAGCCCCTTTGACTCCAGGAGCTGTCCGGATTGCACCTGGGAGAGGATCAGGCCGATATCCTGGTACCGGTAGGGCGGGTCGCAAAAGATGAGGTCGTATCGCTGCTGCAGCCTGGCCGCCATCTTTAAAAAAGTCAGGGCCTCCTGGCGATGGAGCGCTGCTTCGATGCCGAGGGACTCCAGGTTGCGCCTGAGCAGGTTATAGGCGGCCGGGGAGCTGTCGACAAAGGTCGCTGCCCGGGCGCCGCGGCTGATGGCCTCGATACCGAGACTGCCGGTGCCGGCGAAAAGGTCGAGAACCCAGGCCCCCTCCACCAGATTGCCCAGCCATGAAAAGACGAACTCCCGGGTCCGATCAGCCGTCGGCCTCAGCCACTCTCCCTTGACGGAGTGGATGGTGCGGCTCCTGAAGCGCCCGGCGATGACGCGCATCTGTTAACGCGTGCGGGCTTCAAGGCGGAGGACGCCGACCGTCTTCTGCGCCTTGTCGGTCTGCAGGATAATCTTGTCCAGCCGCATCTGCGGCAGCCGGCCGGCCAGGTTCAGACAGTAGGCCTGGAACTGGCTCTCGCTGCCCGAGACCTTGGAAAAAACCGTCGTCCAGGATTCCCCGCTGCGCAGTATGGGCTTGGCCTGGGAGACCTCGATAACCTTCAATCCGGCTTCCCGGGCGGCGGCCTGCAGATCATCCTTGATGCGCGTCAGCTCCGCGGCCTCCACAACCGGGGGCGCAGCAGAAGAGATTGAGGGAAAGGTCCCGGTGACCAGGGCGCGGGTGCCGGAATAGTATCCGCTCGCCGGCGAGGAGCTCAGCCCCCCGGGAACGCTGCTTTTGAGGGCGTTGGCGTAATTCTCGATGACGGCGCGTCCCTGCGCCGAGACCTCTGCGGAAAAGGAGTTCTGGTCCAGAATCAGGGTGCTGACGTGCAGGTCTGCCGGGCGCGCGGCCAGGATGCCTCCCAGCAGTCCTGCCGCCCTGGCCAGGGGCGAGCCGCCGCCGGTTTCGGCCGGCAGGGTCCGGGCCGGCGCAGGCTGGACAGATTCGGCCTGGACTGGCGCGGGGGACTCTGTGGCCGGAGCCTCGGCGGAGGAGATCTCCTCCGCAACCGATCCGCCGGGGGCAGTGGATTCCGCAGCCGGTTCAGTCAGGACCGGCGCCGGCTCGGACGCCTGCGGAGCAGCCTGCTGCGCGGATTTTTGGAACTCGCCCAGCTCCTCCGGCTTGTAGAAAAAGCCGTAATAGGCCGCTGCACCGATGGCGGCGAGCAGCAGGAGGATGATCAGAACAGGTCCGAGAATACTGCGTTTCCGGCCCTCCGGTTCATCAAAATTGTAATAGTCGAGAGGTGTTTCGGCGTTTCTCGGCAAAGCTGGATCCTCCATCAACGGGGAGGCAGGCTGTTCCGCCGTTTCCGGCGTCCACTCCGGCTCCTGCATATGGGCTTCTTCACGCTGGTCTATCAATAGATTCATATCGACCCCTTTACTAGGTAGAACTGGTCATCACTGCCGCGTCCAGAGGCACTACGCTCTGAGCAGGCCCAGCAGCGGCAATATGTAGCGTGCGTTCTCACGAATCATCTGTTCCGCTTCCATACTGAGCGAATGGTCGATCTGGCTCAGGGGTTCCAAAATCTGAATCTGGGCGGCGCGCTGCAAGCGCTGGAGGGCGTGCACAACGGCCGTCGGCAGGCTTGCGGCAGAGATATGGATCTCCTCGATGCTCTTGAGCAAGAGTTCATCCCCCAGGCTTTCCATCAGTCTGAGGGTTTCGTCATTGATGCGGGTGGCCAGCTCCTCGCTGTTCTCCTCGCCGAGCTCACTGCTCTGGTATTTCAGCTCGCCATAGGTGAGGTAGCCCTGATCCTTGATCAGGGTGATGCCGAGCAGCTCTTCCTGGACATCGATGAGGGCGGCCAAGCCTCGGGATTGCGGCTTTAAGAGCAGCAGGCCACGAATGGCGGCGAGAAGATCGACATCGACCAGATCCAGCCGGACCCGCGTGTTCTTAAAAATATCGTTGAGATAGGTGATGATGGCCTTGCGGACCACGGCGATGATGACATGATCATAATGGTCCCGCTCGCTGCGCACCCGCTCGTAATTGGCGTGATACTCGCTGCGCGGGGAGACCAGCATCTGCTCCAGCTCCCACTCCACCTGCTGGCGAACCTCGGCTTCACTGAATTCGCGATCGATCTTGAGCCGTTTGAGCTGGACCATGCGGCGGTCGAGGCAAAAGGAGACCGCAGAGGCGGAGATGGCGAAGCGGTCGATCATTTCGGAGATGGCGCCGGAAAAATGGGAGAGAAGTTCCCGGTCGGCGAGGGATTGAAAATCAAACGGTACATCCAGGTCCAGAGCACCCGCTGACAGCAGTCTCAGCGGACGGCTTGTCCCGGCTTCGAGGAAATAGAAGCGGTTTTTGGCCATCATGAGACCGAGCTGAGTAGTTGTATTATCCATGTTGTTTTGCCCCTCCAGATCTGCTCTCGCTATAGATTAATACGGCCATTTTGCTCATGAAGCCTGGTGTGTAAGCTAGTCAACCTCTATTCTCTCCCTGATTCTGGCAAATGTCTTGGGTCCGATCCCCTTGACCTCTTGCAGCTGATCGATCGTCCTGAAAGGCCCATGCTCCTCACGGTAGCGGATAATCCTTCCGGCCAGGGCCGGACCTATCCTGTCCAGGGCGGCCAACTCCTCGGCTGTGGCGGTATTGAGATTCAGCCGGGAGACCAGACGTAGCTTGCGGCTGAGCAGGCTCTGCGGTGCCGCCACCGCTGCAGGAGCGGCAGCTGCGCCGCCCGGGATCGCGGTCAGGGGAGAGATTTCCCTGGAGAGAGCAAGCTGCCTCTCCCGCCACATCGCCAGCTCCGCATCTCCATGGATCTGGCGATAATAGGTCACTGCGCAGCCGATGAGAAAAGTGGTCAACAGAAAGAGGATGAACCGCTTTTCCTGGAGTGAAAATTCCAGCATAGGCTAACGGATAGCCTCGCGCATTTTTTCGAACAGCCCCTTGTCCGCCTTTTCAGGATAGAGGGATTCGAATTCTGCCAGCTGGCGGATCATTTTCTTTTCAGCCTCGCCCAATTTGGTCGGGGTGTAGGCCGTGATGCGGATGAGCTGGTCGCCGGCGCCGCCCCCGTTGAGATTGGGAATGCCCTTGCCGCGCATCCTGAGGATCTTGCCGCTCTGGGTGCCGGCCGCGATGGTGATGCGCGCCTTGCCGCCCAGGGTGGGCACCTCGACCTCATCGCCCAGGATCAACTGGGGAAAACTGATGTTGAGATCATAGAGAATATCATTGCCGTGGCGCTGGAAATGGGGATGCGGCTTTTCTTCGATGATCACCAGTACGTCCCCGCTGGGTCCGCCGCGCAGGCCGATGTTGCCCGCGCTGCGGATGGTCAGATACTGGCCTTCGGCGACACCGGCGGGGATCTCAACGTCCAGTGTGCTCTCGCCGCGCACCCGGCCCTCGCCATCACAGCTGGAACAGGGGTGCTCGATGACCTTGCCTTCGCCCAGGCAGCGCCCGCAGGTCCGGCTGATGGAGAAGAAACCCTGACGATAAGCCACTTCACCCCGTCCCTGGCACTGCGGGCAGGTCGTCGTCGAGGTGCCGCTCTTGGCCCCGGTGCCGCCGCATTTTTCGCAGCGAACCTGTTTCTTGATCTTGATTTTTTTAGATACGCCGCGGCCAATCTCTTCCAGATCCAGTTTGAGACGAACCTGCAGATCGCTGCCGCGCTGGGCCGCCGCGCGGCGGCCGCCGCCTCCGCCCATGCCGAAAATGTCGCCGAATCCGCCGCCGAACACCTCACGAAATATATCAAAGGGATCGCCGAACCCGCGGGGATCAAATCCCCCGGCGCCGCCTCCGCGCATCCCCTCACTGCCGAACTGGTCGTACTGCCTTCGTTTTTGCGGATCCGAGAGGATGGAGTAGGCTTCAGCGATCTCCTTGAATTTTTCTTCGGCCGCCTTGTCGCCGGGGTTCTTGTCGGGATGATACTCCATGGCCAGTTTGCGGTAGGCCTTTTTAATGGTGTCCGCATCAGCGTCCCGGCTCACACCCAGTACTGAGTAATAGTCCTTGCTTGCCATATGCTATATTGCTTCCGTCCCAAAAATCAAATTACTTGCTCACTACCACCTGGGCATGGCGCAGGACCCTGCCCTTGAAGAAATAACCCTTCTTGTGTTCTTCGACCACCCGGTTCGGCTCGCTGCCGGAGACCTCAATATGGAGGAGGGCGTCGTGCAGGAGGGGATCGAACTCCTCGCCGATGGTCTGCATTGGTTCCAATCCCCCATCCTGAAAAACCTTGAGGATGTTTTTGTGGAGCAGATTGATGCCATCAACCAGGGCGGCCAGTTCAGCGCCGCCGCCGGCGGCGGCGACAATGCGATCCAGATCATCGAGAGCGGGCAGCAGCCTCGCCATCAAGTCGTAATTGGCATTACTGATATAGCTCTGCATATCGCGGTCGCTGCGCTTGCGGTAGTTATCGAACTCTGCTGCCAACCGCAGCAGCTGGTCTTTCAACTTCAGGTTTTCAGCCGTCAGGGCGGCGATGGCCGCGGCGTCAGCGTCCACCGCCTTTTCGGTTTCGGCCCCTGCCCCATCTGCAGAAGGCTCTTCCGGGCCGGACTGCTCTCTCGGCTCCTCCTGGAGAGAATCCTCCAGATCCGCTACCGTCTGTTCCCTGTCGCTGTTTTTCTGTTCTTCCTTCATCAACTCCGAACCTGCTGCCTTTCTAATTCTGCTTGTTTAAAACATATCCGAGCGTTTCCGCCATAAACTGAACCAGTCCGATGATCTTGGCATACTGCATCCGCGTCGGCCCGATCACACCGATGGTGCCGGTGGCCCCGCCGATGGAATAGGTGGTGGTGATAATGCTGCAGTGCTTCATCACCTCCTGCTTGTTCTCATCGCCGATGACGATGGAGACTCCGCTGCAGTCCGACTCCTCGAGCACGCGCAGCAGGAGGTCGCGGCGGTCGATCAGGTTCAGGATGACGCCCACCTTCTCCTGGGAGGCGAATTCGGGCTGCAGGATGATCTTGCCCGCCCCGGCCACATGAAAGGAGGCCACCGGGTCATACCCGACCAGCTTTTCAGCCCTGCTCCTGATCTTGCCGAGCACGCGCTTGCTGTTCTCATCCAGATCCGAGAAACGTTCCTCGAAAGTGGACTGGAACTCCTGAATGGTCAAGCCATGCAGCCGCTCGTTGAGGATCTGCCTGGCCGCCTCGAGGAGATGGCCGGGCACCTTTTCATCCATCTCGACGATAATGGTTTTGACCAGGCCCGAGGCGATGGTAAGAATGACGAGAATCTTTTCTTCTGAAACCGAAACCAGCTCGATCTTCTCGAGACGGCCCTGGTTGAAGCGCGGGGCCAGCACCACCCCCAGCTGGCTGGAAATGTTGCTGAGCACATGCGAGGCCTGATCGATGATAAGATCTACATCCTCGGCGAAGCGGTTGAGCTGCTCGACGATGGATCGCCGTTCCGAGGGACTTAGCTTGACCCCGCCGATCATGCCATCGACATAGGCGCGATAGCCGCCGTCTGTCGGCACACGTCCGGCGGAGGCGTGCGGCTGACGGATCAGCCCCTTCTCTTCCAGATCGGCCATGACATTGCGGATGGTCGCCGGACTCAGGTTCAATTCGGCGAACTTGGACAAATAGCGCGAACCGACCGGTTCAGCCGTATCGATGAAGCTCTGCACGATCGAGAGGAAAACCTGCCGCTCGCGTTCTGTCAAGTCATCCAGAGTCATAGGCAATCACGCAAAAATCAGACCATTTTATAACGGTCTCTAAATTAACAATTAATAACTGTTCAATCAAGCAAAATTTACAGGTGCATCCAATCTCACCTGCCGGCTCCTTTTCACAGGTAGCGCTTGATCGCCAGCAGGCTGCCAAGAAAACCGAGAAAACAGCCGAGCAGGAGCAGGACGATCAGGCTCTCAGGCGGCAAGTGCAGCAGTCCCGGCAGCAGTTGGGCCAGCAGGCGGTCGACGAAATAGAGGGCCAGCCCGGCCAGAAGGGCCCCGGCCGCCCCCTGCAGCGCCCCTTCCAGGATCAGGGGCGAGCGGATGAATCCCGGCGTGGCCCCGACCAGCCGCATTGTCGATATGATCTGCTTGCGCGCGCTGATGACCAGGCGGATGTTATTGGAGACGACAAAAAGCGAACCCAGCGTCACAAAGAGCAGCAGGATCCAGCTCGTGGTCGCGGCAAGCCGGGCGTAGCGCTGCAGGGTGAAAAGGGTCTGAAAATGATAGACCACCTCATCCACCCCCGCCTCCTCTTCGATGCGGGCGGCGATCTGCTTGATGCGCCCTTCATCCTCTCCCGTAATGCCGAGACGGACGACGAAGGAGGAGGGCAGGGGATTCTCCTCCAGGGCGGCGAACAGCTCGCGTCCGAACTCCTTCTGAAACTCCTCAGCAGCCAACTCCCGGGAGACGAAGCTCACTTTGGCCACCCCTGAAATCCGGCTGATGCGCTGTGAAAGGGCCGCGATCTGCTGATCATCCAGGGTCCCGGAGATGAATACCTGCAGCTGCAAACGGTCGTTGAGGGTCTGCTTGAAATGATCGATGTTGGCGGAGACCAGGGCGATAAAACCCAACAGCGACAGGAAAAACGCAATCGTCAGGATGGAGAGGAGGCAGGAGCCCCAGGCGCGCCTGAAACCATCCGCTGTCTCTTTCAGAACATGACGTAGATTCATTCGACTCCGCTTGTTACTGGCTCAGGCCACCAGGCGGCCGTTGTTGATCTTGATGATGCGGCCGCGATAGCGCTGCACCATATCATAGTTGTGTGTGGCCATCAAAATCGAGGTACCACGGGTGTTGATGCGCAACAGCACATCCATGATCCCCGCGGCCGTTTCGGGGTCGAGATTGCCGGTCGGCTCATCGGCGAGCAGAAGGAGGGGTTCGTTGACGATGGCCCGTGCGATCGCGACCCGCTGCTGTTCCCCCCCTGAGAGCTCGTCGGGCATCTTGCGCGCCTTGTGGCTCAATCCGACATCGGCAAGGGCACGCAGCACGCGCCGCTTGATCTCTTTCTGCCGCGCGCCGATGACCTCAAGAGTGAAGGCGACATTGTCGAAAACATCCCGGTCAGCGAAAAGACGGAAATCCTGAAAAACAATGCCCAGCTTGCGCCGCAGAAAGGGAACCTCGCTCTTGCGGATAAAAAGAGAGTTGTAATCGCCGACAACGACGTGCCCCTCCGCCGGCTGTTTGTCCATATATATAGTCTTCAAAACCGTGGACTTGCCGGCGCCGCTCGGACCCACCAGAAAGACCATCTCCCCCGGCGCCACTGAAAAGGTGATCTGATCGATGCCCTCCCCGTTGGCATAGGTGACGCGCACACTTTGCAGTTCAACCATGCTCGCTGCTCCCGCTACATGCATGTTTCGCGCCCCTTTTTGAGGACAAAATGGACCCGCTCAGCCCGCTCACTGCCGGGCCGCAAGGTAAAATTGGCATACTGGCCCAACAAGGTGAAAGGGCTCAGGGCGATAAAGTCTTCGACTTGCGCAAGGGCGCGAATGGATTGAGAATGAACCTCTTTATATAAACAGCCGGGTGCACTGGATAATTCTATCTCGAAATAATTATACTGAATATTCCTTTCGGCGTCGAACAGGCTGGTCCTCCGGTAGGATCCCTCTGCAAACTCCTCCTGATGGACATAATCGGCAAAGGTCTCCGTCGAATTGCGCAGGGTGCTGATATCAAAAATGAAGAGCCCCCCCGGCACGAGCAGCTCGTGAAGCCTCTGGAAAGCGGACTGCCACTGCTGCGGCTCAAGGAGATAGTTCATGCTGTCGTAGGAGGAAAGGACGAGCTCGACCGGCGTTCGTATCGCCACTCGGTCCATCGCGGTGCACCAATAGGGAATGGCCGCCCGGCTGCTCCGAAAGGCAGCCGCGATCTTGACCATCGGGAGCGAGGCATCGCAGCCCAGAACCCTGAATCCGCGGGACTGAAACTCGCGGCAGAGGGTGCCGGTTCCACACGAGACATCGAGCACCGTCCGCGGCTCCACCCCGTGCAGCCGGGCGAGCCGGATCAGATGCCTGGCCCAATGGTCATAATCCACATGATTCATCACCTGATCGTAGATCTGGGCCAGCGCCGTATAGGGTTCCGCTGCAATGACCTGTTCCGGCGGAATATGTCTGTGTTTGAACATCACCCCTCATCTGAATTGCTATTCCGTGCGGCCCGAGAGGGCTCCTCAACCAGCATGGAGGAGGTCAGGTCTTAAGCTCCTTCTTGCGCGCGGCCGGAAAGAGAATGTTGTTCAGGATCAGCCGGTATCCGGGCGAGTTTTTATGGAGCGCCAGCTGCGTGGGGGGATCGTTGACAAAATGCTGGAAATCCTCCGGATCGTGGCCGGCGAGATAACAAAAGGTACCGCGTCCGAAATTGCCGCGCAGATACTTGACCTGGTCAG
Source organism: bacterium (assembly GCA_029554865.1). Classification (GTDB taxonomy): domain Bacteria; phylum Zhuqueibacterota; class Zhuqueibacteria; order Residuimicrobiales; family Residuimicrobiaceae; genus JAKPUX01. The sequence goes on from JAKPUX010000352.1 coordinate 13,245, forward strand.
TTCCTTCGGCTTCGCCCATGATCGTGACGCTCTTTTTGATCAACTTTTTCTGGAAGCCCGTCGTCTGCCCCATGAAGCCCTTGATAGCTGCGACATGATTCTGGCTGAGCATCGTCGGCACGGGATCATACTTGGCGGAAAACTCGAAGAGTGTGAAATAGTCCCCTTCAGCACCACGGGAGACCGGAGCGTAGGAGGGAGGCACATCGATGTCGGAGTACTCGTAGACCATGGGGTTGGTCTCGATCTTGAAATTTTCAAAGGCGAAAGTCTGTGTATAATCGAGTTTGCCCTGCGCCCCCGGTTCGATGGGATCACCATCGAAGAGGGCATCGACGATATCGACACGGCTGGCGGCCAAAGCGATTTCGAACGAATCGGTGGCCGAACACATGGCGAAAAGAAAACCCCCGGCCGCGACAAAGTCGCGGATGCCATGGGCCACCGCCCGCTTCAACTCCGAGACCTTGGCAAAGCCCAATTTACGCGCCACAGCCTCATTCTTGCGCACCTCATCCTTGTACCAGTCGGCGTTGCGGTAGCTCGCATAAAACTTGCCATACTGACCGGTGAAATCCTCGTGATGAAGATGCAGCCAGTCGTATTTCTGCAGCTCGCCGCGGACGACCTCTTCATCCCAGAGCACGGTATAGGGGATCTCGGCGTAATCGAGCGCCATGAGCACAGCATCGTCCCAGGCCTGCTTGTTGGGCGGGGCATAGATCGCCACCGCCGGGGCCTTTTCGAGCTTGACAACCTCCATATTTTCGCGCTCGATCTCGGCATAGATGGAGCTCACCTCTGCGCCGGAGAGCGTGGAAAAGGAGACCCCGCGCACCCGCAGCTCCCTTTCAGTCGCCGTTGAATAGGCGGTCAGAAAGGAGCCGCCGCGGTAGTTGAGCAGCCATTCCACCTCAACGCCGTGATCCAGCACCCAGTAGGCGAGGCCGTAGGCCTTGAGATGGTTCTCCTGCCGGTGGTCCATGTAGACGAGAAGCTGCTGCCCGAAGGCCGTGGCCGAAAAAAGCCACACGATGAAAAATACCAGTCTGCGCATTACTGCCCCGTTCCCGGAAGGCATCACCGGCTCCGCGTTTCAAGACGGCGGATGTGACCCCTCACCTGTTCAATATAGATACTTTCTGGATATTTTTCCAGAAAACTTTCATAAAGTTGCCGGGCCTTTTCCGGCTCTTTCAACTCCTCGTGAAGCCCGGCCATGGTCATCAGGGCAAAATCCGGGGCCAGTCCGGAGCTGTCCGCCGCCAGCGCGGCGCTGATCACCAGGGCCTCGGGAAAACGCCCCATCGTGCGCAGCAGATCGACCTGGAGGAAGCGCGCCCGCTCCGCCAGCGCACCCGGCCTGGAGCCGGCCAGCAGAGCCGCCAGGGTGTCGAAAGCAGCAGCATGGCTGCGCTGGCGCTGCAGCCAGAGGGCCTTGCCATAGCGCACCAGTTCAAGAGAATCCTGCCGGCTGCTGCGCAGAAGGAGATAAAGCTCCAACAGATCATTCTGCACGGTGTCGGCCTTGGCTTCGCCCGCACCTCCGGCCCCTCCAATCAACTTCTCCAGCTTGTTCAGGGCGCGGCCGGGTCTCCCCTCAAACAGGTCGATCTGGACGAGCATGAGATCGGCCTGGCGCTGCCGGCCGTAGCCCGTTGGGGTCTCCCTGTGCAGTGTGGAGATAAATTTCTCAGCGCTGCGCAGATCCCCGCCCGCGATCGCGCATTGGGCCCGTTTCTGCAGGGCGAGAAGGTGGTAGGAGACCGGCAGGTTCGGGCGCTGCAGCAGCCGCTGATAAACCGAGTCGGCCGCCGCCAGATTGAAAAAGCGGTCGAGGTAGAGGTCGCCAGCGCGCAGATAGAGGTCGGGGGTTTCCGGCCAGTCGGGATAGCTGCGGATGAACTCCCCGTAGGCCGCCAGAGCCCGGGTATAGTCCCCCTCCTTTTCCAGCAGCCGGGCAAGCGCGAAGGCGGCGTGAACACGGTGTGGGCTCCTGGGTCCCGCCTGCTGCACCAGGGCCTCCAGGGCCCTTCTCGCCTCGGACAGTGCGCCATCGCTCATTGCAGCCATGGCGAAGGTGTAGTAATACTGCCCGACCTCGGCCGGATTCTTGCGGCGTGCGGCCTCCTCGAGCTCCTCATAACACTGCAGCGCCAGGCGATAATCGCGGGACTGGGTGTAGAGCGAACCCAGCAGCTGGCAGCCCGGAAGACGAAAATCCGCGGAGGATTTCATCTCGCGTTCGATGCTGCCGGCGATCTGGCGGACAGCCTCGGGTTCATCCCCGGCGGAGAGCAGTTGGGCCTGTACATAGCCAAGCTGGCCCGCATTTTTTTGCAGATAGTTAAGGTACTCCTCGGTCATGCGCGCGAAGGCACCCTGATCTTGATAGAGATGCACCAGCTCGAAAAAAAAGCGCTGCGGATCCTTGAAAGCCTTGCGTCCGCGCAGATAGAGGCTCTCGGCCTCGTCATACAGGTAGTACTTGAGCAGAACCGCACCGGTTAGTTTGTAGGCCTGCTCCTCCTGGGGATTGTCGTCGATGACTGCTCTCCACGTCCGCAGGGCCTCCGCGCGGTCGCCGCGCAGATAGGCGATCTCGGCGAGATCAACCTGGAAGGGCAGGGCGCGCTGTCTGGTCTGCAGATCATGGATGAGCGCCTCCCAGCCCGCCAGATCCTTGCTGCGCTCGAAACAGCGGCGCGCGCCGGCATAGGCGTTGAGATTTTGCGGCGGCGGCAGGATTCTCGCCACCCGGCTGTAGAGTTCGCCCGCCTGGTCGAGACGGCCTGCAGCCTCCAGCTGCTGCGCCCGCTGTTGCAGGATGCGCAGCTCCTGATCTCCCGGCCGCTTCTCCTGTGCAGCCGTCCGGGAGAGGGCGGCCAGGAGCACGGCGATGATCAACAGATATCTAACGCTTCTCTTCACGTTCTCCGAGGGATTCAAAATATTTTCTGATCAGTTCGAGATAATCGCGGGAATAGCCCTCCTCCTTGGCACGGAGCAAATCCTGCTGCAGCCGGTCCCGCCGCTGGCCGAGATCCCCGGGCAGCTCCCCCGGGCTGGAGGGATGATACTCCTTGCCGGTCTCCGCCTTGCGCTCCTGGCTGCGTTCGCGTTCACGCATCGAGCGCTGGTAATCGAGCATGCGCGAGAGAATGCGGTTCTGGCGTTCAATGGTACTGCGATCGACCCGCTGCCCGGCCAGATCCTTCTCTACCTTCTCCATATCTCTGCCGATGTGCTCCAGATCGCCAAGCAGGTCCGAGAGACCCGCCGCCTCGGAGGCGAGCTGCTGCATGGACTTGCGTATACCTCCTTGCTGCTGGGCAAGCCGGGACATCGCCGCCTGCTGGGCGAGAGAGAGGGATTCTCCTCCTCCGCTCAGGCTGAGGGTTTGGGCATTGATCCCCTGCTGGCCATCGGCCAGCTGCTGCATCTGCTGCATGAACTGGCCCATGCTCATACCCCCGCCCTGGCCCTGGGCCATCGATTGCATGGCCGCGTCCATCTGCAGCACGGCCTCATTGAGTCCGGCCATGGCTTGACCCTGCTGCTGGCCCGCCTGCCCGAGATCGCGGTTCTCCAGCCCCTGCAGCGCCTGCTGCATGGCCTGCTGCGCCTGGCCGAGGGCCTTGCCGATGCGCGGCGTGATACCAAAACTCTCTTTTGAAGCGGCATAAAGATCGTTGATGACCCTCTCGAGGCTGGAGGAGAGCTGCTGCTGACGCTCGGCTGTCTCCGGCACGCGGGCGCTGCCCTGGGGCATCCCGGCGGAACTGCGCAGCAGCTCCTCCTGCATCTGGGATAAACTAAGCAGGCTCCGGGTTCCGCGCTGAAGAGCACGCATGGCCCTCTCCATCATGGCTCCGGTCATCGCGTCCTTGGCCTGCTGCAGCTGCTCGCGGCTCCTCTCCAGACCCGCCTGAACCTGCTGCGAACCGCTCTGCATGCGGTCGCTGTTCCCCTGTGCGATCGCCCCCTGCATGGCCTCCATCTGCCCTTGCAGGCCAGCTTTGGCCAGCTCCTCCCTGGCCGCAGCCACACTCTCCTCGGGCATGCCCGGCTCGCGGCCCATCTCCTGCTGAAGGTCAGCCATGGCCTCTTCCATCCTGTGCAGATCCTCCCGCAGCCCCTCCTGCTCTTTGGCGAGTTTTTCGCGCTCTTCACCCTGGCTCTGCATCGTCTTTTCGGTCAGCTCGCGCTGGCGCTTCTGCAGATCCTCATTCATGTGGATGGCCTGATCGAGCTGCTGCTCCATTCTCAGCCGCTTCAGCAGCGACAGGGTGCGGTCCAGGCTCTTGTTGAGCGCCTCCTCGGTGAGCTTGAACTCCTCCAGAGCCTTTTGCAGCTGGGCGGGATCGACCTTCTGCATCGCTTCAGCAACCTTCTCCAGGTTCTTCTGCAGTTCGGGGGTCATGATCTCACGGTAAAGCTCCTGGAGTTCCTGGTACTTATCAAGGGTCTCCGGTGAAAGCAGCTGGTTTTCCTCCATCTTCTCGATCATCTCGTCCAGATTGCCAGCTATCTTTTCCAGCTCCTGTTTGAGCTCCTCTTTCTGCTTGAGAAGATCGCCGACCTCCTGCTTCTTCTGCCAGGAGAGTTCGTCGGCGCGTTTGAGCTGCTGGGCCATCTCATCGAGCTTTTTCTTCAGCTCCAGCCCCTTCTCATAGTTCTCCTCCAGACCGGCGATCGCATCATCCTGCTCACTGTTGACCTCCTTGTAAAGCTCATAGAGCGAGGGAAAGCGCGCCCGGTAGAGGCCCGTCCGCGCCGACTTGGGGCCGCTGACCGTATCGTTGTCGCGAACCTCGATGTAGTAGAGCAGGGCTTCGGTCGGCAAGAGAGGCGAGGACGAGAGATCCCAGTCGTAGGCCAGGTTGATGATGGCCTGCCCGGAACGATGGAGAGGCAGCTCGAGACGTCTGAATCTGCTCGAATCGATTTTTGCCTGGTTCTCCTCGACCACCTGGTAGCCGATGGCTAGCCCCGAGAGGCCGTAATCGTCCTGAGCCTGGATCAGCAGGGAGAGGCGCATATCCTCGTGCAAATCGACATCGCCCGAGGGGGCCAGGAGGCGGACGAAGGGATACTGGTCAGCCAGCAGGCGGAGATGGTAGACGATCGGATTCTCGCTCGCCAGTCCGGAGTTGTCCTTCAATTCGGCGTAATAACTCTCCTCGCCCTGCAGGGCAAAGGTAGTAGCAAGCTGACGGCCCTTGACCTCCAGGGGCAGGATCCGACCGGAGCTGAAGCGAAGACTGGCTTCTGTGACCGGCTTGTTGGCCTCGGCCCGCCACTCGATGCGCGTCCCTTTCAGGGCACTGACATCCCCGATATTCTCCTCCAGCAGGAAAGGCTCGGCGCCGCTGTAGGACGGCGGCTGCAGACTCAGCTGCAAGGAGCGGATCATCGGCAGATCCACGACCCGCAGAAGATACTTTCTGGTGGCCGACTTTTGATAGAGGATCTGGTAGAGCAGAGAGTCTCTCAGTGCGGGAATGGCGTAGCGAAAGGTATCACTCATGCCGCGGGTCATGGAGAGGAGTTCTCGCCGCCCGAACCGTTCGATGGCGATTTGCAGATCCCCAACCATCAGGGTCTCCGTCCACGCGCGGATAGTGACCGGTGCGCCGCGGACAACCATGCGGTCGCCCGGTTCCACGCGGATTTCAGGGGCGAGCTGGCCGGAGAGCCCCCGGCGGGGATGGATGGTGCGCTCCAGACCGATCAGGAGGGTTTTGGGAAAGAGCAGCCAGGCGAATAGAAAGAGGGCGGCCGCAGCAGCCAGCCTGCGCAGCCAACGGCAGGCTGGAGCGCGGTCGAGATGACGCGAGAGATCGATGTCAGCGAGAAAAGCGGGGATGCCTGCGCGCACGGCCTCGATCAACTCCGGGGAGACCTTGACATCGTTCGCTTCAGGCCTGGCAGAAATCTGCAAGGCATTGGCGAGCCGGTCCTGCAGCTGCGGATACTCCCGGCCGATGCGCAGGGCGATGCTGTTGAGGGAAGGGTGCTCCGGGCGGAAGAGGAGGTCGGTCAGCGGCCGCAGCACATGTTTGAGCCAGGAGGCGAGCAGGAGCAGCAGAGCGAAGGCCAGGAGAAGATAACGGCCCGCTGGCGGCAGGGAGAGCAGGGACTGCAGTAATACCAGAACCAGCAGTAAAAGAAGCGCATGTGTAGCCCATCGCGACAAAGCGGCGCCGACCCGCAGCCTCTTCTCCGCCTCCCTGAAAGCCGAAAGCCTTTTCAATCCCTCCTGCTGCATGCCTCTCAGCAACCTGCCTTTCAATGCGTCAGAGCATAGACGACGATGTTCATCCCCATCTGCAGGGCCTGTTCGCGCACCTCAGGGGGATCATGGTGGACCTCCGGGTCCGCCCAGCCGTCGGAGATGTTGCAGTTATAGGCATAAAAAACAACCATCCTGCCCTCATGAAAGATGGCGAAGCCCTGGGGCACACCGCCGTCATGTTCATGGGTCTTGGGTAATCCCTCGGGAAAGGAAAAGGGCGATCGGAAGATGGGGTGGGAAAAGGGCACCTCGAGCAGCTCATGGTCCGGCAGGACCTTGGCGATTTCGCGACGAAAGTGCTCATCCATGCCATAATCATCATCGGCGAAGAGAAAGCCGCCGCTGGTTAGATAGATCCGCAGCCGTGCCGCCTCCTGCGGGGTGAAGGCGATCCTGCCGTGGCCGGTCATAAAGAGGAATGGACAGGCGAATAGTTGGTCATCCATCAGGGAGACATGGACCTCCTCCTTCGCCGTGGCCAGAGAGGAGCGGGTGCGAAGGAAGGCGAGCAGATTGGGTACGCTGGAGGGATCGTTATACCAGTCCCCGCCCCCGCCATACTTGAGGCGGGCGATGGTGAATTCCGAAGCGTCCGCAGAGAGCCGCTCGATTGGCAGAATCAGGGCTGCGCCCAGGAGAAGCAGCCACCATCGGCCGCGTTTAGTCATCCGCATCCCCTCCCTGTGACGGGAAAAAAAATCGGCCCAAAGCGAGCCGATTGGTGAAAAGAGAATTCCGCCTGATCACAAATCAGTTCGAGAGATCGTCCTTGACTTCGACGTGCACATCCTTCTTGAGTTCCTCGATCCAGGCGTTGAAGGCCAGCCCCGTCTTGTAGTCGAGCGCGAGGCGCTGGATCCGGTCATAATCCTTTTTAAAATCCAGCTCGCGTGCCTCCTCGCGGCGGTTGACGCGGAGGATGTGAAAACCGTACTGGGTCCGCACCGGATCGGAGTATTCACCCGCCTTCAGCCCCGTCGTGGCGTAGACCAGTTCCTTGGCGCGCTCGCGCAGCTGGTCGATCTCGAAAAAGCCGAGATGACCCTTGTCCTCTTTGGAATTCTCATCCTGTGAATAACGAGCAACCAGCTGCTCAAAATCGGCCCCCTGCTTCAGCTGGGCCGCGATCGCCTTGATGGTGTCGGCGGCGGCGACCTCATCCTCCCGGGAGGGCTTGGAGGTGATGAGAATGTGACGGGTGTTTATTTTTTCACCCCGCCGCTCGACCATTTGAATGATGTGAAAACCGAACTGTGATCCGACCACCTCGCTGATGGCGCCTGCTTCCAGCTTGAAGGCCGCCTCCTCAAAATCGCGGACAAATTCACCACGCGACATAAAGCCGAGATCCCCGCCCCGGGCGGCCGAGCCCGGATCCTCGGAATTCTCCCGCGCAAGCGTGGCAAAATCCTCGCCCGCCAGAAGGCGCTGACGCAGAGCCTCCGCTTTGTCCCTGGCCGCCTGGCGCGCCGCTTCGCCGGGCAACGCCTTGATGAGGATGTGGCTCAGATCGAAAGACTCCTTGACCGGACCAATGGAGTCCTTGTACACCTTGAAGAACTCCTCCACCTCCCGGCGGCTGATCTTGATCCCCTGCATCTTGGCGGACTGAACTGCACGGATGCGCAGGTTGCGCTCGATCTCCTCCCGGTAGTTACGCCGCACCTTGGCAAGCGAGGCGCCGAAATACTCTTCCACCTGCTGTTCGCCCCCCAGCTGCTGGATCACGCTCTGCATCTGCTGCTGAAGATAGTGCTCGACCTGCTGCTCATCGGCTTTGACGGTGTCCTTGTCCGCCTGCACGAGCAGGATCTTCTGGTTGATCAGATTGGTCAAAGTCTCCTGCTTGAGTCGGGCGAATTCACGGGGGGATTTGACCGGATCGATCCGGTACTGCATGGCCGTAAGGTAGGCGCCCTGCGCCACTTCGGATTCCAGAATCACATCATCATCGACAACTGCGAGAATCCGGTCGAGAACCTGCTGGGCCTGCAGGGGGTTCAAAAGCAGTGCGAGCAGGAACAGCACGCCCGCCGCGGCACCACGCGCGATGCGTGACACCCTTTTGGCAAAATTCATCGTCATTGTTTTCCTTCAAGGCTTTCAAGTTTGGTCATGTCGGTGTAGAGGGCGGCCTCGCTGCTCAGGCGCGAAATCAGGTTCTGCAGCGCCTCGTCCTTCTTGCGCGCGGTGATGCGCTGCTTGATGACCGGCTGCACCTCCTCGAGTGCGCGGGTGGCGCCTTTGCGCTGCACATCGACGAGCCGGAGGAGGTTGTAACCCAACTCCGATTTCACGGGCGCCGAAAGGCTCCCCGGCTGCATCGCACTAACCGCACGGGCGAGCATGGGCGAGAGGGCGCTGAGGGGGACATAGCCCAGATCGCCCCCGTGCAAGCGGCTGCCGTCGAGCGAATTACGGCTGGCGATCTCGCTGAAGGGTGTACCCCCGATCAATTCACGGCGCAGCTGCAGGGCCTCATTCTGGTTTTGTACCAGAATGAGCAGAAGGTGGTAGAGGTCGGCCTCAGCCAGGAACTCCTCCTTCTGCTCCTGATAGTAGCGCTGAATCTCCTCATCGCTGACCGAGACTGCAGCGTTCGCCGCCTGCTCGGAGAAAGCGGAGATGATATAATCGCGGCTCAACTCCTTGAGGGCGCGCTGGACTTCCGGTTGCTTGTCCACGCCCTGCAGCAGAGCCTCCTGGTAGAGCAGTTCCGATTCGATCCAGTGCTGGATATAGCGTTCGGCCTGGCTTCTGGCGGCCCCGGTCCCGGCGCCGGGGTTGCGCTCACGCACCTCCTGCAGGGTCAATACCGACTGACCGACGCGAGCGACGATGCCCGCCTCTTCTCCCTTTGTACACATCAGGCAGGTGAGGGAAAAAAGAAGAAGGCTCGCCGCCAGGGCACTCCCTGTTCTCATAGGACTGGCTTCCGCCGATTTGTAAAGGCTAAATTTAGATAAATATAGTAATTATATAATACTTTCCAAGAACTTTTTAATCTGGGCCAGGGGCGCTAGGCCCGCCTCCGTCTTGAACTCGAAGTGAAGGCTGTTCTGGATCTGGCGAAGTTCAAAAGGATAACAGGCTTTTTGCACAATTTTACCTATCCACGGCCGGAATTGTTCCCCCTTGGGCACAGCCGCGGCGAAGAATTTGCCGTTGATTTTGCCATCCTTGCAGCCGATCTCCTCCACTTTGGAAAGATGGGCGAGCATCTTGATGCGGACATAATCGAGCAGGTTGCGGGCCGCCTCGGGCAGGGGGCCGAAACGGTCGAGGACTTCGCGCTCCAGATCGTCGATGGCGGGCATGGCTTTGGCCTCGATCAGGCGCTTGTAAATATCGACGCGATCAGAGGCGGCTTCGACGTAATCGGGGGGCAGAAAGGCTTCGCCCGTCATTTCAACCCTTGATTCTATCGCTACTTGCACATCATCTTCCACCTTGGGCTGCGGCGCAAGATTCAGCTCCTCACGCAGCTCCTTGATGGCTTCCTCGATGATCTTGGCATAGAGCTCGTAGCCAAGAGCGTCGACAAAACCGCTCTGTTCCGCACCGAAAATATTGCCGGCGCCGCGTATCTCCAGATCCCGCATGGCGATCTTGTAACCGGAGCCGAGATGGGAGCACTCTTGGATGGTCTGCAGGCGTTTGATCGCCGTGCGGGTCAGTTTGCGCAGGGGCGGTATAAGAAAGTAGGCGTAGGCCTGATGGTCTGAACGGCCGACGCGGCCGCGCAACTGATAAAGCTGGGCCAGACCGAAACGGTCGGCGCGGTTGACAATGAGGGTATTGGCATTGGGCACATCGATGCCGGATTCAATGATCATGGTGCAGACCAGGCACTGGATGCGACCCTCGGCAAACGAGGTCATGACCTTCTCCAGCTCCGGCCCCTCCATCTGGCCGTGCGCCACCGCAAAGGTGACCTCCGGTACGAGCTCGCTGAGCAGCTGATAAATGCCCGAGATGGTGGCGACCCGGTTGTGGATGAAAAAGATCTGCCCCTTGCGCTCGACTTCGCGCAGGATCACCTCGCGCACGTGATCGCGCTCGAACCGGCACACTTCAGTGACAATCGGCAGGCGGTTGCCCGGTGGGGTATTGATCAGGGACATGTCACGCGCCCCCATCAGGGCCATATGCAGGGTGCGCGGGATCGGCGTCGCCGAGAGGGTGAGGGTATCAACGTTGGCCTTGAGCATCTTAAGGCGCTCTTTGTGAAGGACGCCGAATTTCTGCTCCTCATCGATGATCAGCAGCCCGAGGTCCTTGAAGCGGATATCCTGGGAAAGCAGGCGATGGGTGCCGATGATGAGATCGATCTCCCCGCGTCCCACCTGCTGGATGAGTTCAGCGAGCTGACGCGGGTTTTTGAAGCGGGAGAGGACGCCGATGCGCACCGGAAACTTGGCCAGCCGTTCACTGAAGGTGGCAAAGTGCTGCTGGGCCAACACGGTCGTGGGCACGAGGACCGCCACCTGCTTGCCGTCGGTCAGGGCCTTGAAGGCCGCGCGCACAGCCACCTCGGTCTTGCCGAAACCGACATCTCCGCACACCAGCCGGTCCATCGGCACGGGTTTTTCCATGTCCACCTTGATCTCGTTGACGGCATTGAGCTGATCGAGGGTTTCATCATAGACAAAGGAGGCCTCGAGTTCTTTCTGCCAGATGGAATCCGGGGAGAAGGGGTGGCCGGCCCTGAGCTTGCGGACGGCATAGAGCTTGATCAACTGCTCGGCGACCTGCTTGACCCTGGCTTTGGTCCTGGACTTGAGCTTGTCCCATTCCTTGCCGCCCAGCTTGTTGAGCACGGGCACATAGCCGTCCCTGGAGGAATACTTCTGGACCTGATCCATTTTTTCGAGGGGAACGTAGAGCTTGTCGCCGTTGGCGTATTCGATCTGAATACATTCGCGGGTGCGGCCGTAGGCCTCGATCTGTTTGAGGCCCTGAAAGATGCCGACCCCGTACTCGATATGGACGACATAGTCGCCCTCCTGGAGCTTGAGCAGATCAGCAAAGGAGACCATGCGCCGCGAGGCCTTGTCCTGTTTGCGCAGACGGATGCGGCCGTAAAGTTCGCGGTCCGTGTAGAGAAAGAGATGCTCTCCGGGCCACTGAAAACCCTCGGAGAGATTGAGGGTTTCGACGGCGATATCCCCCATCTCCTCACGGGCGAGGAGATCCCGCAGACGGCCGGTCTGGGCTTGCGAATCACACAGGACCGCAACCATCGGAGTGATGCCCTGTTGCCGGGCCTCCTCATGATGCGCCTCCACCTCCTGGAAAAAGGGCTTGAGATTGCCGGCGAAATGGTGGTTGCGCAATGTGGACAACTCGATTTCAGGCAGGGAGGATTGTGTGCTAAATGTATTTAATTCAATTGTTTGTATTGTGTTGATAATTTCCAGAATGCTCTTCCTGTCGCTGTAGAAAGCGGAAAAGTGGCCGCCCTCGGACGGGTGATCCTGGAGAAAGGTATCAAAGCGAACCGAATACTCTTTTTCAAAGTTTTCTAACTCGTTACTAATTAATATATTATCAAAGAGAAGCAGTTTGACGTCCTGGGGCAGATAGTCGGTGAGCAGCGACGTGAGCGGCAGCTGATCGAAGGGTGGATCCTGGGCGGGCCCGTACAAGCCGCCCGCACTGAGGGGAAGCAGGACGATTGACTCCAGGGGGGTGAGCGAGCGTTGGCTTTCGATGTCGAAGTAGCGCATCGACTCAATCTGGTCTCCCCAGAATTCAATGCGCATGGGGTGGGTCTCTTCGAAGAGGAAAAGATCGATAAGCCCGCCGCGAACAGCCATCTCCCCCGGCCTCTCCACCCTCATTTCGCGGGTATAACCGATGTGGACCAGTTCTTCGATCAGGCGTGGGAAGGCATAGTTCATGCCGCGCTCCAGCCTGAGCGCGGCCCCGGCGACGCGGACAGGATCGGCCACCTTCTCGAGCAGGGCGGGGGCGGAGGTGACAATGAGGGCGGGCTCGCGGCGCAGGAGTATATTCAGCGTATTGAGGCGCTGGCCCACAACCGTACCCAGGGGACCGACCTCATTCCACATCTGTTTGCCATGTGGAGTGAAGAGGGCGAGCAGCTCGGGCGGGAGCAGCTCGACCAGGTCGTCGTAAAAGTGCTTGGCCTCATCCGCTCCGGGAAAGAGACAGAGGAAGGAGGCGTGCGCGTGCTGGCGGAGATGCTGCGCCAGAAAGGGGCGCGCCGCACCCTGGCAGCCGCGCAGGACGATGCTCTGCCCGGTGGAGATGGCCTTCTCCAGGCGGGCCACGGCCTCGCTGCGGGCGAAGATGTCGGCGATGGTGTCGATAACAGACATAATCAAGGCTTCAGCAGAATGGAGAGATCCCCCCACCGGAACGGGGGCTGAGCAGACGGCACGGCGGTGGTCGCCGCCTCAACGATGCAGGGCGATGGCGCGGTGGACAAAACCCTCCCCTTTCTTGAGCAGGGCGTGCGCTTCCTCGGCCGTCACCCCGGCGCTGATCATCACCAGGGCGGTCTTGACGTGTCCGTCCGCCTTTTTTAGCACCTTCTCAGCGCTCTCATAGTCCACCCCGGTCGCCTGCATGACGATCTTTTTGGAGCGCTCTTCGAGTTTTTTCGAGGTCATCTGCAGGTCCACCATCATGTTCTCCCACACCTTGCCGAGCTGGATCATCGCGGTGGTGGTGATCATGTTCAGGATCAGCTTGGTCGCCGTGCCCGCCTTCATGCGGGTGGAGCCCATGACCACCTCGGGGCCGACGACGGCGCAGATGGCGACATCGACCTTGATATTCATCTCCTTGCGGGGATTGCAGGTGACGTAGAGGGTTTTGCAGCCGACCTCACGCGCCTTGTCGATCGCGCCGATCACGTAGGGGGTGCGGCGGCTGGCGGCGATGCCGCAGACCACATCCCTGGGGGTGATGTTGCGGGCGAGGATATCCTGCGCCCCCATCTCATAACGGTCTTCGGCCCCCTCCTGGGCGCTGATCAGGGCCTTGTAGCCGCCGGCGATGATCCCCTGGACCAGTTCGGGGCTCACCCCGAAGGTGGGGGGGCATTCGGAGGCATCGAGGACGCCGAGGCGGCCGCTCGTGCCGGCACCGACATAGATTAGACGGCCGCCCTCCTTGAAGGCCTGGACGACAATACGGACCGCCTTTTCAATGTATCTGATTTCGCTGCGTACCACTGCCGCGATCTTGAGATCCTCATCATTGATGAGATGGAGGACCTCAGAGATCGACTGCTGGTCAATGTGCCGGGTAGCGGGATTGCGCGCTTCTGTGGTGAGATTCTTGATCTCGTCAAAAACCGTTTTGGACACGGGTTCCTCCCGTTTCAGTTATATTCGCGTGTGGACGATGACCATTTGCCGGCCCGCAGCGGGATCATCCGGCAGTTCCGGCATCGGGATCAGCTGCCAGCGCACGGCCGGATGGCGTTTGCCAAACTGGTGCAGCTCTTCAGCCAGATCCCCCCCCTTGAGGGCGGCCAGGCGCCCGCCCGGGCCGAGCAGGGGAGCGGCCCAGCGCCAGAGGTCGCTCAGTTTGGCGACCGCCCGGCAGACGACCAGATCGAAGGTCAGACCGGGAAAGCGGCCCGGCAGATTCTCGGCGCGCTCGCAAAAGGCCTGAACATCGTCCCAGCCGAGGTGGTTAATGACCTCGGCGAGGAAGCGGGCCTTGATCTGGCGCGAATCGAGCAGGGTGAGGAGCAGGCCCGGTTCGGCGATCTTCATCACCACCCCCGGAAAACCCGCTCCACTGCCCAGATCGAGGACCAGTCGGAACTCCCCGAGCACCTCCGGCCGTATAAACCAGAGGGATTCGCGCACATGACGGGAGACGATGCGGCCGATATCCTGGCGGGAGACCAGGTTGGTGCGCTGGTTCCAGCTCTCGACCAGCTCGACGTAGCGGGCGATCTCCTCCCACTGCTGCTCCCGCAAATGTACATCATTTGCGAGCGCCAACAAAGCCTTTTTATTCGCCGGGTCCATTTTCCTCCTGGCGGAGATGCGTTCCACGTGGAACAGAGCGGCTGCGGCGCAAGCGCGCCAGATGGATCATGATCACCGCCACGTCCTCAGGCCCGACCCCGAGGATGCGCGAGGCCTGTCCGAGGGTGCGCGGACGGATGCGCGCCAGTTTCTCGCGGCTCTCCCGCGAGAGCGAGGGGACCGCCTCATAGTCGATCTCCTCCGGAATGAGGGTTTCCTCGAGGCCGGCCATGCGGCGAATGTGTTCCTGCTGACGCTGGAGAAAGCCGGCATACTTGATCTCGATCTCCACCTGCTCGCCCACCCGGCGCCAGAAGGGGTCCAACTCCTCAACAAGAAGGGGATCTTCGCCGCACCCGGCCAGGTCGGCCAGACGCAGCTCCGGCCGTTTGAGCAGCCGCGCCGCACTTTCGCGGTGCAGGAGGGGGGCTTTGCCCGCGCGGATGAGCAGGGGATTGATCCGCTCCGGATCAGGATTCACCTTCTCGAGCCGCACCCTGGCCGCCTGAACGGCCTCGCGCAGTCTTTCGAGCGCGGTGAAGGCAGCGTCATCGATCAGACCGAGGCGGCGGCCGTATTCCATGAGGCGCAGATCGGCGTTGTCCTGCCGGAGGTGGAGGCGGTTCTCCGCCAGGGAGGTGAACATACGGTAAGGCTCACTCAGCTCCTTGGTGGTGAGATCATCGATGAGGACGCCGATATAGGACTCCTGGCGCGGGAGGATGAAGGGCTCCTGCCCGCGCCGGGCGAGGACGGCATTGATGCCGGCCATCAGCCCCTGGGCTGCGGCTTCCTCGTAGCCGGAGGTGCCGTTGATCTGCCCGGCGAAGAAGAGGCCCTGCACTGACTTGGTCTCGAGATTGGCCTTGAGCTGGGTGGGGTGGAAATAGTCGTATTCGATGGCATAGCCCAGCCGGGTGAGATGGGCGCGCTCCAGTCCGGGCACGGAGCGGACGGCGGCAATCTGGATATCCTCAGGCAGACTGGTGGCGAAGCCGTTGAGGTAGTACTCATGGCTCTCGCGCCCCTCGGGTTCAAGGAAGAGCTGATGGCTCTCCTTGTCGGCGAAGCGATGGATTTTATCCTCGATCGAGGGGCAGTAGCGGGGTCCGATACTCTTGATCACCCCCTGATAGAGGGGGGAGCGGTCGAGCCCGGAGCGGAGGATGTCGTGGGTGCTGGCGCCGGTGCGGGTGAGGTAGCAGGAAAGCTGGTCCATTTTGAGGTTTTGATGGCGGAAGCTGAAAGGGATGATCTCGGCGTCCCCGGGCTGCTCCTCCATGCGCTGCAGATCGACGGAGCGGCCGTCGAGGCGCGGGGGGGTGCCGGTCTTGAGCCTGCCGCTGTGGAGGCCATAGTGTGCGAGCTGTTCGGCGATGCCGCCGGCGGCCGGTTCTCCGCTGCGCCCTCCCGGAAAGTGGTTGAGGCCGATATGAATGAGGCCGTTGAGAAAGGTGCCGGCACAGAGGATAACCGCACCGGCCCGCACCGAATGGCCCGCTTCGGTCATCACCCCACGGATCTCGTCCTTTTCGATAAGCAGGGCGGTCACGCTCTGCTGGCGCAGGGAGAGGTTCTCCTGCTCCTCGAGCAGCCTGCGCATGCGCAGGGGGTAGTGATAGCGGTCATTCTGGGTGCGCGGGGACCAGACGGCGGGACCCTTGGAGCGGTTGAGCATGCGGAATTGCAGGGCGGTCTCGTCCGCCACCACGCCCATAGCGCCGCCGAGGGCGTCGATCTCCTTGACGAGGTGGCCCTTGGCCAACCCGCCAATGGCGGGATTGCAGGACATTTGCGCCAGGGTGAAGATGTTCTGGGTGATGAGCAGGGTGGAGGCCCCCATCCGGGCGGCCGCCAGCGCGGCCTCGCAGCCGGCATGACCCCCACCCACTACCAGAATGTCATAGCCATCGCCGGAGCCTTTCATCGCGCTCCCCTGCCGCTGCCTTCGCTCTCCTGATGTTCCACGTGAAACATTCTACTTGCCTATGCAAAAGGTGGAAAAGATATCCTCGAGGATGTCGGCGCTGCGCACCTCTCCGGTGAGCTCGCCCGCGGCCGCCAGGGCCATGCGCAGATCCAGGGCGATGAATTCCCCGGAGCGCTCTTCAGACAGACTCTGCCGTGCCTGCTCAAGATGATACTCCGCACGGCGCAGGGCATCGTGATGGCGCAGCCGCGTGATGGTCACGCCTTCTCCCTCTGGCCTCTCCCTTTCGACGCGGGCGATCATGCGCCGCTCCAGTTCCTCAACCCCTGCCCCGGTGCGGACGGAGAGAGCAAGAAGGTATTCGACTGCTGCGATGGGGGGCGGGGTAAATTTCTCCGGCTCGGGGAGCAAATCGCACTTGTTGAAGAGATAGAGGGTGGAGCCCGCGGGGCGCCCGCGGCCGAGCTCGATGATCTCCCGGTCCTCATCGTCCAGGGGAGTACTGGCATCGAAAATCAGGAGAAGGAGGTCGGCCGAGGAGATCGCGGCCAATGTTCGGGCCACTCCTTCCCGCTCGATTTCGTCGGCGGCCGCCCGGATGCCGGCGGTATCAGTGAGGTGAAAGAGGTACCCGCCCAGCCTCAACCCCTCTTCCAGGGTATCCCGGGTGGTGCCGGGGAGGCGTGAGACAATGGCGCGGTCGCGCCGGAGCAGGCGGTTCATCAGGGTCGATTTGCCGACATTCACCTTGCCGGCGAGGACCACCCCGACCCCCTCGCGCAGCAGCTGCCCGTAGTGATAGCCGGCGAGAATGGTGCGCAGCTCCCCGGCCGCCTCATTCAGCTTCTCCTCCAACTGTGCGCGATCGGCCAGCACCTCGCCTTCGCTGAAGTCGAGTTCCAGCTCCAGCAGGGCACAGCTGGTGCGTAAATAATCACTTAATTTGTTTATTTTCAATGATATATCGCCGTGAAGCTGGGCCAGGGAAAGGGCGAGAGCGCGCCGGCTCGGCGCTGCGATGATGTCGGCGACGGCCTCCGCCTGCAGAAGATCGAGTTTGCCATTGAGAAAGGCGCGCTTGCTGAATTCTCCGGGGGCGGCCAGTCTCGCCCCGCGTCGCAGCAGCAGCCCGAGCAGTCGCTCGACCACCAGGAGCCCGCCGTGGCAGTTGATCTCCGCCATATCCTCACCGGTGAAGGAGTGCGGGGCGGGATAGGTGTGAAGGATCACCTCGTCATAGACCTCAGCCGCCTCACCGCAGCCGACCTCCGGTTCCACCAGCATCCCGTGATAGCGATCTGCCCGCTTGAGGTTGATCCGCCGGCGCCCCGTAAAAAGCGCAGCACAGATCTGGAGGGCATCCGGACCGCTCACGCGGATGATCGCAAGGGCGGCGGGGCCGTGGGCTGTGGCCAGCGCAGCAATGGTGTCATTTTCAGAATAGGGGCTCATCGGGCCACCCTAAAAAACAATGCCCCACCCGATAAAGTGAGGCATCTTTGCATGATTGGGAAAAACCGCCTATTTTTTCTTGCTCTTCACGACCACCGGGGCGGGCTCTTCAAGGCCCATGAAATACTTTTGGTGGACGATGGAGATGATATTGAAGAGGGTATAGTAAAGATTCAGTCCGCTAGGGAAGCTGTTGAAGAGCAGGGTCATGAAGATGGGCATGATGTAAACCATGGCCTTCTGCTTCGGGTCGGTGATCGACATCTTTTGCTGGAGGATCATCGTCAGCCCCATCAGGATGGGGAGGACGTTGACGGTGTTGCCGTACATCGGAATGGTGAAGGGGAGGGTGAAGATGGTATCGGGGCCGGAGAGATCCTTGATCCACCAGAAAAAACCCTCCTGGCGCAGGGAGATGGTGCTGCGGAAGACGATGTAAAGGGCCCAGAGCAGGGGCATCTGCACGAGGATGGGAAGGCATCCGCCCATGGGATTAATGCCCTCCTCCTTGTAGATCTTCATGGTCTCCTCATTGAGGCGCTGGGGATCCTTGGCGTACTTTTCCTTGAGTTCGTTCATACGCGGGGCCAGGGCCTGCATCCTCTTCATCGACTTGGTGCTCTTCTGGGTAAGCGGCGCAGTGATGATTTTGATGAGCAGGGCGAAGATGATCAGCACGATCCCATAGTTGGGAATGATGGAGTGGAGCTTCTTGAAGGTCCAGAGGATGGCAACACTGAAGGGCTGGATGATCTTCGCGCCCATGTCCATGAGTTTTTCGAGGCCGAGATTATAGGATTTGAGCAGTTCGTCCTTCATCGGACCAATGAAAATGGTGAAGCGATCTCGATGATTCTCGCGGGTGAGGGGCATTCCGATCGTGACGGCGAATTTTTTCCATTTTTCCTTGGTGTAGCCGCTCTTGGGCAGTTCGCGTCCGATGATGGTGGCGTATTCGGCTTTGTTGGTCTGCGGCATCACCGCGTAAGCGAAGTACTTAGTGCGTACAGCCACCCAGTCTATGCTGCCGCTCTCCTTCTCGAGGATGCCCCTGGTTTTGCCGATTTTGTTGACGCGGCCAGCGGCCGCGATGGCCGCCTTGGCATAATACATATCCTCTCCGAGGCGCTTCTCGGTTGATTCCAGTCCATTGGGTATGACGATCTGGTAGGACTTGTCGGCGACCAGGCTGCCCATATTCTCGAGGACAACCTCGAGATCAAAATCATAGCGTCCGTTTTTAAAGGTGAAGGTTTTGCTGATGCGCTGATCGCTGTCGAACTGGCGCGTGAAGCGCAGGGTGGCATCACCTTCGGAGAGGAGGATGCTATCACCAGCCTCGCAATTAAAATGGTAGCCGGCTGTGTGCAGGGTGTCCTCATCGCGGGTATAGAAATCGAGGGCGAGACCGCCTTTGCTTCCTGACGGAAGCATGGAGACCGGTTCATTCTCGCTCTTCTTGTACTCCTTGAGGGTCCAACTCACCAGGGTGCCGCCGCGAGTGGAAAATTGTGCGGTATAGAGATCCGATTCGATGGTGATCAGCCGTTCCGGGATCAGGGCCTCCGCCTCCACCCGTGAGCGCGAGGAATCAGCCGTTGTGGCGGCGATTTCTTCATGGTCAGTAGCAGCCTGCTCCTGGGTTCCCCGGAGAGAGTCCATGGCCGCTGGTCTGGCCTGGCGAGCTTCGAGCTGTTTTTTATAAGCCTCGGGGAAGAAGAGTTTCTGGTAGATCGGGCTTTGCACGAAGATAAAAACCAGGCCGATGAGCAAGAAGGCGAGAATGGTCTTCTTATCCAGATTCATAATGGTTTCCTATACAGGGTCATTTCCGCCCGGAAAGAACGGATTGCATTTGAGCACTCTTATCATGGCCTTGCCTCCGCCTTTCAAGAGTCCGTATTTTTCGATGGCCTGGAGGGCATAGGTTGAACAGGTTGGGTGGTAGCGGCAGGAGGGCGGCAATAGCGGGGAAATCGCCTTCTTGTAGAAACGGATCAGCAGCAGCACAAGCTCTTTTGCAGGATTGATTTTCACTATAGCGCACTGTTTCCGTGCCGGCAACTGGACAAGGCGCGCGGGACCTTTCAGGAACTGGTCTGATTTTCGTGGAGGGAGATCTGTTCAAGAAGACGGCGAAAATCCTGTTCCAGAAGGTTGAATGGGTCGGACAGGGCCTGTTCCCGAGTGATGACGATCAAATTTCCCGACAAATCAAACTCCCCTCTCCAGGCCCTCCACAATTCCCGCGTACGACGTTTCAATCTGTTTCGATCGACAGATTTCATCCCTCGTTTTACAGAAAAGCCGATTCTGAGCTTGTCCTCTTTGACGACGAATAGGGTAAAGTAACTTCCTTTATAGACGGAGCCCCGGCGGATGATGCTGGAGAACTCCGCGCTCTTTTTGATGAGCGAGGATTTATCCAATCGCAAATTTTTCAATGCAAAGTCGAATTACTCGTCGCTGACGGAGAGTTTTTTGCGGCCCTTGGCCCTTCTTTTGGCGAGCACTGTGCGGCCGTTTTTAGTGGCCATTCTGGCGCGAAAACCGTGTTTGTTCACCCTTTTTCTTTTGCTGGGCTGGAAGGTCGGTTGCATACTGGGATTCTCCTTTGATAAATAGATATTAGCTCATATAATTACGAATATTTTTACAAAAAATCAAGCATTAATTTTCCCTTAAGCGCTCCGACGATCATTCCAGCCTTTCTCTCCGTCCGTCTACCTCTTCGAGGCGGGAGGCTTTTGCTGTGGCTCTCCCCTCCAGAAAAAAGGAAAATTTGCTATTGCAAATCAGCGCGCTTTTACGGACATTTAGTGGCGGAGTGATGTGGATAACAGAATGTGGATAACTTTTACATGCATCAATCCGATTGGCAGCCCTGATGCCACTTTCCCGCCGCTTGTTCACAATCTGTCATCCACATTAATCACAAGACATTATAATTATTATTGATATCATCTATTATTTTCCGTTTGTTCATGTGGATAACCCTGTTCATAATGTGGATAAGTTGATTTATATCCTTTGCTGGGATGTGACGGAGAGGTTCGGGCAATATCTTGACATTTACCCCTCTTTCTACAGGAGCAGTAATGTATCAGAATCATCATGAAGTATGGGACAAGGTGTTGGCCATTCTTAAAGACGAGGTCCATCCCAATACCTTGCTCACCTGGTTCAAGCCGATTCAGCCCATCAAGCTGGACGACAAGGCCTTAACCATTCAGGTTCCCAACCAGTTCTCTTATGAATGGATCGAGCAGCAGTATGGGGCGATGATGAGTCGCGCCCTCTCCCAGGTGATGGGCAACGGCTTCAAGCTGGCCTATTCCATCCGCATGGAGGCGCCCCTGCCCGCGGATCTGATTCCGCCGACGCCGACGAAATCCCCCCTCCCTGTCGCCAGCACGCATGCGGACAATCTGAATGTCCGCTACTGCTTCGACAGCTACGTCGAGGGCGAATGCAACAAGTTTGCCAAGGCGGCTGCCCTGGCGGTGGCCAAATCACCCGGCACAACCACCTTCAATCCTCTCGTCGTTTATGGCGGTGTGGGTTTGGGCAAAACCCACCTTATTCAGGCGATTGGTAATTACGCCAAGGAGCATAACCAATCCATCCGCGTTCTCTATGTCGACAGTGAGCGCTTCACCGCCGATTTCATCAATTCGATCCAGAAAAACAAGACCACGGAATTCAGCGGCCTCTACCGCAATGTTGATATTCTCATGATCGATGATATCCAGTTCTTTGGCAACAAGGAACGTACACAGGACGAGTTTTTTCACACCTTTAATGCCCTGCACCAGAAGGGCAAGCAGATCATCCTCTCCTCCGACCGTCCGCCCAAGGAACTTCAGGGCATGGAGGAGCGCTTGAAATCCCGTTTTCAATGGGGACTGGTGGTGGACATTCAGGCCCCCGATCTTGAGACCCGGCAGGCCATCCTGCAGAAAAAGGCAGAAGAGAGTTCCATCGATCTTCCCCCTGAAATTTTCCATTTTATCGCCACCCACATCACCTCCAATATCCGCGAACTGGAGGGGGCGATGATTCGTCTGCTGGCTTTTGCCTCGCTCAACGGCATTGATATCACCCTGGAAGTTGCGAAAAAAGTGCTGCGCGATGTCTGCATCAGTAAAACCAAGGCCATCAGTATCGAATACATTCAAAAAGTGACGGCTCAGCACTTTTCCTTTCCCGACGATCTCCTGCGCTCCAAAACCCGCAAAAAGGAGATTGCCCAGGCCCGGCAGATCTGCATGTATCTGTGCAAATCTCTCACCGACAGCTCGCTCAAGACCATCGGCCTCCATTTTGGTGGACGGGACCACTCTACCGTCATCCACGCCATCAACTGCACAGAGGAGCTGATGGAAACGGATGGCAAGTACAGGGAAAACGTTGAGGCGATCAAAAACCAAATCGAAATTTCCCAGCTTTGAGAAGTGTGGACAAGTTGTTAAACTGCTGTGGACAAGCCTTCGAAAATTGTGGACAAACCCCTCTCTTTCCACAGCCATTCTTTTCCTCTTGCTGAATAGTGGACAAATGGCCATTTATAAGCCTTCTGTCCACACGCCGGTGTGCATAACCCGGCTGTTTTGCAGAAACACGTTAATTCATATTTTCAAGCACAAGAGGAGATTCTCGCTCGCTGTCAAAGGGCCCTTATCCACTTATCCACGCTGCCTACTACTACAATTATCTTGATATATATTTTTTTATTATATAACTTTAGTGATAAAACGCGCCAACTTTTTTGTGAGGAGGAACCCATGAATTTCACCGTTTCCCAAAAAGAGTTTTTTGATGCATTACAAAAAGTGATTGGTGTTGTGCCTCCCAAAACCACTATATCAATTCTGACCTGCATCCTGCTCGATCTGCGCAGCGGCAAGCTCTCCCTGACCGGAACCGATCTGGAAATTTCGATCACTACCACCCTGGATGTGAACAGTTCTGAGGAGGGTTCGGTAGCCATCCCGGCCAAGATTCTTGTCGAAATTGTGCGCGAGCTGCCGGACGTTCCCCTGAATATCTTTTCAGATGCGGACAACAAGGTGACCATCAAGACGGAGAAGGGCGAGTACAAACTCTCCACTCAGCCCAAGGAGGATTTTCCCCAGATCAGCGTTGAGGAGGGTGAACTCTCCTTTCAGATGGATTCCGGGCTGCTTGGACGCATGGCGGAACAAACCATGTTCGCTGTCTCGGCCGATGAACTGCGCCCCGCACTGACGGGCATCAATATGGAACTGCTCCCCGGCGAGATCCGTTTTGTCGCCACCGACGGTCATCGCCTCGCCAAAATCACCGTCAGCAACGGCATGATCGCCGACGATGTGCGCCGCAACCTGATCATCCCGACCAAAACCCTCCATCTTCTGCTGCGCAATTTCGAGGACGATGCCAATGTAGGCCTCCAGATTGGCGAGGATCACATTGTTTTCACCCTCGACCGGGCGGTGGTCTATTCAAAACTCATCAGCGGAACCTACCCCAATTATGAGCGCGTCCTTCCCAAGGATAACGAATTGAGGCTGCAGATCAACCGCGAGTTGCTGATCTCCTCCCTGCGTCGCGTCTCCATCTTTTCCAGTTCCCTGACTCATCAGGTACGTCTCATGGTCGCGGCCGAAGAAGTGACGGTCCGCTCCGAGGATATAGAATTTGGTGCGGAGGCCAAAGAGGTCATTCCCGCCTCTTTCAATGGTGAATGGCTGCAGATCGGCTATAACAGCAACTATCTGATGGATGTGCTCCGTCATCTCGATGGGGAAGAGGTCGTTTTTGAACTCAAGGATGCCACCAGCGCAGCGATCCTCAAACCGGTCGAAAGGCGTGAGGGCGAGGAGGTGCTGATGCTGCTGATGCCCATCCGCATCAACGAAGCGAGCCAGGCACCGGCCTCCGAATCTTCCTACAGCGCCGAGTAACCTCCGGACCGGCTATGTATCTGAGCAGTTTGGCGATTGACTCTTTTCGAAATCTGGATACACAGCGTCTCGATTTTTATGCCAGGAAAAACTATCTCTTCGGCGAAAATGCACAGGGCAAGACCAATCTACTCGAAGCCATCTATCTACTCTGCCTGTGTAAATCATTCCGCACCAGCAGCGATGCAGAACTGATTCCCCTGGGGAAAGATTGTTTCAGCCTCACCGGGAGGTTTGCGGACCATAACGGGATCGAGCACGAGATTGTTTTGCGATATCAGGCTTCATCAGGCAAACAGGTTTTCCTTGATGGCAAGCCGGTATATCAGCTCTCCAGCCTGGTGGGGCAGTTTCCTGTCGTGGTTCTGTCGGCTGCCGATTATGACATCACCCATGGTTCCCCGCAGCAGCGCCGGCGCTTTTTCAATATTCTGGCGTCCCAGTGCTCCGCCCGATTTCTGAATGATCTCAAAGAGTATGAAAAGATAATCAAACAGCGCAACCGGATATTCTGGCTTATCCAGAACGGCCGCATCAAGGGTGGGGAAGAGCTGGAAGTGTGGAATGAACAGTTGATCATCAAGGGCTGTGCGCTGATGGAGTTCCGCAGCAAGCTGATCTCCGAAATGGCTGCGGTCCTGGCGCACCATTATCAGAGCATCTCGGGGG
>JAKPUX010000187.1 GCA_029554865.1 bacterium
TGAGATTAGCAGGATAATATACGCCCTTAAATTGTACGAACGCTCGATCTTACAGTTACAGGGAAATTGAAAACGAGGTTGATTGACAGGATTGGGCCGGATGACAACGACGCTGCTATCCAGGATTGACGCCTTTTCCTCGGCCAGCATTAAAGTCAGACCTGACCCTTGTGTCTATTAGATCAATACCACCCAGTACTTGTATGCTTTTTACATAAAATGAAAGGTGGAGCTGGAGTCAGCATGCGGAATGAATAGACAGCATGGACTGTTGAAACGGATAAAACGTATGCATATTGAAGTGTGGGCCAGGATGGGGATGTATGGATAATCCAGGCAACCAGAACAAAGAGATTTCCGGAATGGATACAGCAGTGCATGATGCATTAATCAAGACCCCGGCGGCCATCCGGGCCCTGGGCGGAGCCCTCTTCTGCGATCGCCGCTATGACCATGTTTTCGTCTATCACAACGGCGCTGAGACGCATTATGCCGCCCGCGGCTTTCGCGGCCTGTTCAAGGTTTAGCACGACAAAGGCCATACCCATCAGGCGAGGAGAATCGATATGGATCAAATCAAGGTGAATGACCAGGCACCGGCTTACGCCCTGCACGAGGCAGAAATCAGGGCGCCCATCCAGCTCGTCTGGAGCATATTGACCGGTCTGGCAGAATGGCCGGCATGGAATGAGGGTGTCCAGGAGATGCATCTGCAAGGAGAGGTCGCAGTGGGGACGGAATTCCGCTGGAAGACCGGCGGTATGAAAATTCGTTCACGAATCGAAGAGTTAACCGCGCCGACGAGAATCGTCTGGTCCGGACGAACGATGGGCATACGGGCGATCCATGTATGGACGCTGACAAAGGCCGACGAGGGTACGAAGGTGCGAACCGAGGAGTCCTTCGAAGGCCTGGTGGTCTCGCTTCTGGCCGGCTCCATGCGAAAGGCCCTGGCCAAAGCTTTGCAGCAGGGCATGGCGGCACTTAAAAAGGAAGCGGAAAAAAGGGTTCGCGCAGGCTTGAGCAGATCCTGACTTTGTATCCGGCGCCGCTGCGCGGCGGTAGTTCAGCAGCTTTTCACTGGAAAATTCGTAAAGTCCGCAGTAGAGAGCCAGACTGTTGCCTTCCAGATGTACATAGTAGCCGGGCCGTTCGCGTTTGCCCTGCCATCCGTGCCAGAAAAAGATGCCGAGGTTGGTTTTGTAGGGACGCTTGTCGCGGCTGAAGCGGGTATCCCGGTGAATGCGAAAGATCGAGCCAGCACCGTTGGGCCGGGGATCGGCCTGCAGATCGGGATAAACCGAGTGTAAAGGTTCGCCCATCGCCAGGACAAAGGTTTGCGCCGGCTGTACAACCTCCAACTGGTATCGCTCCCGGTTGGCTTCGAACCAGGCGCGTTCATTGTTTTCCTCCAGCTCGTGGAAAAAACTGACCGTATCGCGGCTGAAACCCTGAAAAGTTCTGTTTGTCATGGCCTTCGCGCTCGTTTGAGATAGTTTGAAAACGCTACTGTGGATGCTGGAGTGTTGAACATCTGCAGGCGTATGGTTTCGGATCGGCACGGCCTGCTCTATTGATTAAAGATACGGAAAATCCCGAATTAAAATGAGGTGAGAATATGAAAGGTATAGCTCTTTTTGGTGGAATTGCCCTGCTCGTCCTGGCCGCCATGGCGGGACTGGTTTTTCTAGTTATCATCCTGGCCCGGATGATGGGCGGGATCTTTCGCCGCGCCAGCGGTTGGGAAGTTTTGGCCCGGCAGTTCCCCGGGCCAGAACAGGCGCCGGCCGAAACCCGCACCGGCGCTGTCAAGGTCGGCAGCGTCTATTTCCGCTACGGACCGCGCTTCGGTCCCACCCCGCAAGGGCTCTATCTGGTCTATAAAAGCGTCTACAGCTATCCTTCTCTGCTCATCCCCTGGAACGCCCTGTACAATCCGAAAAAGACGCTGCTCTTCTGGCGCGCCGCACGATCCTATGAGATCGGCAGGCCGGCCGTTACCACCCTCACGCTCTGGGAGGAGGTCTGGAAAGGGCTCAAGCCCGATCTCCCCGCAGCAGGGTGAGGGGTCTGCGCATGAGGTGGTGCGGTTACTTTTCTTCGCGCTGCTTTCTGCTGCTGAAGTCGTCGAGAATCGAATAGACCACCGGCACAATGAAGAGGGTAAGCAGGGTGGAGGTGATCAAGCCGCCGATCACCGCCTGGCCCATCGGGGCACGAAACTCGCTGCCCTCGCCGAGGGCGAAGGCCACCGGGATCATGCCGAAGATCATGGCAAATGTGGTCATCAGGATCGGCCGCAGCCGGATCGCCCCGGCCTGGATCAACGCTTGCGTCCGCGCCACCCCTTGCCGGCGCAGCTGGTTGGCATAATCGACCAGCAAAATGCCATTCTTGGTTACCAAACCCATCAGCATGATGATACCGATCATCGACATCATCGAGAGCGAACTGCCCCACGCCAGCAGCGCCAGCACTGCACCGATCAGCGACATCGGCAGCGCCAGCATGATCGAGAAGGGATGGATAAAGCTCTCGAACTGGGCGGCGAGCACGATATAGACAAAGATGATCGCCAGCGCCAGGGCCATCAGCATGTTGGCAAAGGTCTCGGACTGCATCTGCCCCTGTCCCACCACCCCGATGTCATAGCCGGCGGGAATCGCCATCTTGCGGGTCTGCTGCTGTATCCCGCCCATGACCTGCCCCAGGGTCTTCTGGTAGGTGTTGGCATCGACGCGAATCTCACGCTGCCGGTCATAACGGTTGATCTTGGAGGGCCCCGAAGCAGGCTGAATCGCCGCGATATTGCGGATCGGCACCATCAGCCGCTGGCCGTTGCCGATATCCTTGCTGCTCTTGACCAGGAGGTCGCCGACATTCTCCAGTGAGGTGCGGTCCTCCTTGTTCAGACGGACACGCACATCGAATTGTTCGTCGCCCTCCTGAAATGTGCTGGCGACGTAGCCATCGACCATGGCGCGCGCGGTGGAGGCGATCAGGGCGACATTGGCGCCAAGGTCGGCGGCCTTTTCACGGTCGATGCGGATGCGCACCTCCGGCTTCGAGGTCTCGAGGCTGTTCTCCACATCCACGGCGCCCGGGGTCGTGCGCACGATCCGCTCGACCTGGTCGGCCAATCTCTTGAGCACATCGAGATCCTCGCCGCGTACACTCATGATCATCGGCTTCTGGCCGCCGCCCATGCCCTGCTGGACTGTGAAGCCGATGTTGGCGCCGGGGATGGTTTGCAGCTCGCTGCGCAGTTCGCCGATGATCTGCTCCACTCCCTTGTCGCGCTGATCCTTCTTGACCAGGTTGGCGAAGACACTGCCCTTGGTCACCGGATCGGTGCCGGCGCCGATGGTCGTCAGCACCATCGTCACCTCGGGCCGCTGGTGCAGGGCATCCTCGATCTTGTTGCAAATCCGGCTGGTCTGTTCGAGCGAACTGCCGGGCGCTGCTGTGACGGTCACCGTCATCTGGCTCATGTCGAAGCTGGGCATGAAGGCCGTGGCGAGAAAGCGCATGAGGAAAAGACTGAAGAAAAAGGTCGCCATCGCACCGAAGACCATGGTCTTGCGGTGATGCAGGGACCAGTCGATTGCCTTTTTGTATTTCTCGGCCAGGACCTCAAAGAAATGGTTGAACCAGTAGAGGCCGCGGCGCAGTGGCGAGCCGGTATTGGTCAGCTCCTCATCTTCCTCCCGCAGCCAGCGCGAGGAGAGCATCGGCGTCAGGGTGAAGGCGACGAAGAGCGAGACCAGCACGGCCGCCGAGACGGTGATGCCGAACTGGTAAAAGAAGCGGCCGGCGATACCGGGCATAAAGGCCACCGGCACAAAGACCGCGACGATGGTGAAGGTGGTGGCCATGACCGCCAGGCCGATCTCGCCGGTCGCCTTGCGCGCCGCCTCCATCGGGCTCTCCCCCTTCATCAGATGCCGGTAGATATTCTCGATGACCACGATGGCGTCGTCGATCAGCAACCCCACTGCCAGCGAGAGGGCCAGCAGGGTGAGGATGTTCAGAGTGAATTTGAGCGCAAACATGATGATAAAGCTGGCGATGATCGAGGTCGGCAGAGCGATGGCGCTGATCAGCGTCGGCCGGTGGTTGGCCAAAAAGAGGAAGACCACGATCACGGCCAGCAAGCCGCCGTAGATGATGTCAAATAGGACATCCCGTACCGAATCGCGGATGAAGGTGCTGTTGTCGCGCACCGTCGCCAGCTGAATGTGCGGCGGCAGTTCCTTGCGGATCGCACCGATCTGGGCGGTCACGCCGTCCGCCACCCGCACGGTGTTGCTCCCCGATTGCTTGAGAATGCTCAGGACCACCGCGGCATTGCCGTCAACGCGCGAGAGACTCGTGCGCTCCTTGATCCCGTCCACCACTGTGGCGATCTCGCTGAGGTAGACGGGCTTGCCACCGGGGGAGGCAACGATGACCTTGTCAAAATCGGCGACATCGGTGTATTTGCCGGTGGTGCGCAAGAGGATCTGGCGCTCCCCCTGAATCAGATTGCCTGCCGGCACCTCGACATTGGCTGCCGCGATCGCCTGCACTACCTCCTGGATCGAAAGGTTGTAGGCTTGCAGCCGGGCGGCATCTACCTGAATTTCGATCTCGCGCTCGGCGCCGCCGACCAGATCGACGCGGCCGACCCCGGGCACGTTTTCGAGCCGTTTCCTGACCACATCCTTGGCAAAGGTGGTGAGCTCCTTGTCGCCCAGGCTCCCCGAGAGGGCCAGGGTGTAGATCGGTGTACTCGCCGGATCGATGCGCTGGATCACCGGATCCTCGATATCGTCGGGGAGATTGGCGCGGATCGCCGCGATCTTTTCACGCACCTCCTGGGCCGCCTGCTTGCCGTCCACCTCCAGCTTGAACTGGATGATGACGATCGAGACATTCTCCTGCGATATCGACTGGATATGATCGAGCCCGCCGATGGTGTTGACGGCGTCCTCGATTTTTTTGGTGACAACGGTTTCGATCTGTTCCGGACCCGCTCCCGGCAGTACCGTCGTGGCGGTCACATAGGGAAAGTCGATATCCGGGAATTGATCAATATTGAGTTTCATATAGGAAAAGAGGCCCAGCACGAGCAGCGCCAGGATCATCATAGTCGCAAAGACCGGGCGCTCAATGGAGACATCAGCTAATTTCATCGAAAGGTCTACTCCTTCTTATCAGCAGTGGTAGCGTCATTGCAGAGCGGGGGTGACAGCCACCAGGCTGCTATCGCGCAAATTGGTGGCGCCGGTGGTCACGACGGTCTCCTGCTCGGTCACACCCTCGAGAATCTCAACCCGGGCGCCGTCCGAAATGCCGGTGCGGACAGGCTGCGGAATGGCCCGGCCGCCGACCACCTTGTAGACCCTGCTCGTCAATCCATCGCTGAGAATCGCAGCGGCCGGGACGACCAGGGCATTATTGCGTGGGGAGATCGTCACCGCCACCTTGCAGAACATCCCGGGGCGGTACCACTGATCCGCCGTGTTGGGGAAGAGGGCCTTGATCTCGAAGGAGCGCGAACGCACATCGGCCGAACGCGAGATCTGCACGATCTTGCCCTGCGCCCGTCCCTCCGGCCCGCCCTCGGACCAGATCTCGACGCTCTGGCCCGCGGCGAGCTGCATGACATCGGCCTCGTTGATGCTGAAGATGACCTTCATCCGGTGGATGTCGGCCACGGTGGCCAGCACTGCACCCGGCTGGGCCAGATCACCCAGATTGACATTGAGGGCGGTGACCACCCCCGAGATCGGGGAGACCAGCTCGACCGCACTGCGCGCCGCCTCGAAATTGGCGCGGGCGATATCAAAAGCGGTCTGCGTGCCGTCC
Organism: bacterium; assembly: GCA_029554865.1. Lineage (GTDB taxonomy): Bacteria > Zhuqueibacterota > Zhuqueibacteria > Residuimicrobiales > Residuimicrobiaceae > JAKPUX01. The sequence goes on from JAKPUX010000187.1 coordinate 5,851, forward strand.
AGCAGCTGCTGCGAAATCGCGCCCTCGGCCAGCAGCGCCTTCATCCGCTCCAGGTTCTTCTCTGCGTTCTTGTAGTTCGCTTCGGCCTGATAGTATTGCGAGGTGGTGCCGCTTTTGTCGAGCGCGATCACGGTCCGGCCCTTCTGGACCGATTGCCCGACACTGCCATTGATGGCCGTGATGCGCTCCGAAATCTTGGCGACGATATTCGCCTGGGCTTCGCCCTCGAGTGTACCGGTGTAGCTCTTGGTTACCGCCAGCGACTGGCGCTCGACCCGGGCGGTCTCCACCGGTACGACCTCGACGCCGCGGTTCACGGGATTCGCCACAGCGGCCTTTTCCGCTCTGCCGCAACCACCCATCAGCGCCAGGGCTGAAAAGGCCGAAATCAGGATCAATCCAAACACTAATAATGATCTTCTTTTCATTGTATTAACTCCACTTGATGTCTGGTGAATGAAGAGGTCAACGACTGGTTCCGGTGGCAAACTCCCACTCGGTCTTGCTGACCAAATAGTCATAAAGCGCCTGGGCATAGTTGGTCTGACTGCGGGTCATCGCCACCTGGGCGTCAAGCAGCTCCAGCTGGGTGCCGACGCCGCTCTTGAAGCGGGTCTGGGCAATGCGCACCGCTTTCTGCGCCTGCTCGATGGTTTTTTCCTGCCCGCTCATCCGCTGGCGCGCTTCGGCCATGCGCAGCGCGCCGGCCTGGATCTGCACCCTCAGCCCCTCCTCCATCTTGAGGCGGTTGTAACGCACCTTGTTACGCTCCACCTTGGCCTGCTGCACCCGGTTCCTGGTACGAAAGCCGTCGAAGAGGGGATAGGAGAGCGAAACCCCGGCATTGACCGTATTGGCCCAGTTGTAATTGCCGAACTTGAAGGTGTTGTCCTGCGACTGCCAGATATAGCTGCCGACGGCGTAAAGGGTCGGAAAGTTGCCTGCCTTCTCGAACGAGATGTTGCGGTCCAGCATCTGCTCCTGCAGGCTCAACTGCTTGATGGCCGGATTGACCGCAAGGGCTTGCGCTTCGGCCTGCTTGGCGACCTCCGCGGGCAGCTCTTCATAGCTCAGCTCCCCAGCAATGACCACAGGCTGATCGAGGGGGATCGCCAGCAGATTTTTGAGGGCATTGACCGCCAGCTGATAGCCGTTTTCTGCAGAGATCACCAGCGGCTCGGTATTGGCCAGCTGCACCTCGGCGCGGATCAGATCGTACTCGGCGGCGGCGCCGACACGATACTGCGCCTGGATATTGGTATAGTTGGCTTGGATGACCTCCAGACCCTGACGGTTGGCCTCGACCAGCTTTTGGGCGAGCAGGATCTGATAGTAAGCCTTGCGGGTGTCACGGACGACCGCTTGCTGGGCGGCGCTGTATGATTCAGCGGCCAGCTGACGGTAGGTTTTGGCGATTTGCAGGGCAACCCCCACCTTGCGGCTAAAGAGCGCCTGAGAGAGCTGCACCGCGCCGGAGTAGGCATTGTTGGAGCCGATTTCGAAGAGCAGGGTCTTGTCGGTCGGATTGATGGCATTGCCGGGCGGCAGAAACATCACCTGCTTTTTGATGTAGCGCATGTACTGCCCGGATGCGGTGAGCTGGGGAAAGGCCCCGGACTTGGCTTCGCCGACCTGGGCGTTCGCCTTGACGCGTTCCTCGCCGGCGATCATCAGATCGCGGTTCTGGTGCAAGGCCATGGCGATTGCCTGCTCAATGCTCAGCACCAGGGTGTCCCTGGCGGCTGGAAGCGGTGCAGCCTGGAATGCCTGACTGCGGCTCATGAGAATGGCAAGCAAGAAAATGAGTGTGACACGAATCCTGAACATTGCGGGATTTATCCTTGGTTGGGTTTTCCGATTCCGTTAAAAAAGATGGTGGTGATCATGTCGGCTGCCTGTTCAATCTCCTCCTCGGGCATCGAATGCAAGGGGCCGAACCGGGTCATGTTGTAGGTGCGCACCATCCCATCGAAGAGAATAGCCAGCGCCATAGGATCATAACGACAGGCGCCGTGCTGCTCCTGCTCCGACCGGATCGTCAGGCCGATAATCTGCCAGACTTTTTGCATGACGGCAGCGTAACGGGCCAGGAAAGGCTTTCTTTTCTCCTGACTGATCTGATGGATCTGGTGCATGACCAGGGCGATCAACTTGGCATTGTCTCTGGAATAGTGAACCATGGTGCCGGCATAGACCGCCAGGCGCTGACGGCCCTCACCCTCGCCCTCGCTCAGGGTGGTGCGAGCGATGGTGTCGAGCTCGCCGATCAGCTGGTCAAAGATAGCGAGGAAGAGATCCTCCTTGGAGTCAAAATAGTTGTAGATGGTACCCTTGCCGAACTCGGCGTGGCGTGCGATCTCCTCCAGGGTGGTCTCGTGATAGCCCTGGCGGAGGAAAAGCTCACGGGCAGCGGTGAGAATATCCTGCTGTCGCGCCAATCTTTCTCGCTACTTGCGGCATAAAGGGAGCCTGGACATGACAGACCTCATTGGTTTTATAAATGACTAATTGGTCATATTATGGATAACAAGTCATAATTTACAACTCCTGCCAGATATATACAAGCAATATTTTTCCATAATAGAGAGCTTGAGGATTTTGGCCATGTGGCACCGGCTTTTAATTTCCTTTGAACGTCCGTGCATGGTGGTACAGGATTGCGTTCAGATCGGAGTCCGGCAAGCCCGGCAACCATGCTGTACTGACCAAATGACGAAACTTGACATAATTCGGCACGTATTATTACACATGATGATTACAGATGGGCTTGATCGGGACAGCAACCATGCCGGATATTTGTTCTGCAGCGCTGGCGAGGGAGAGAGAAGGACGGGAAAAGAAAAAAACCGATCCCACCCAAGCTGCTCATGAAATACTGCAGATTCTTTGGCAGGACGGCCCTGATATGGTGCACGCGGTCAACGAAACGCTGGATTACAAGATCATCTTTCTATTAAACGGCGAGGAACTTAATGAAAAAGAATAGCAAAACCACTTTGTCGGCCCTGCTGCTGATTTTGTGGATAGCCGGATGCCGTGAAATCAAAACCACCACCACCGTATATGGAGATGGACGCATCGAGCGCAAAATCGCTATCGAGGGTGATGCGGACAAACTCCATGAGAGCGCTTTTCCCCTCCCCATAGATTCAACCTGGTTCAGGCAATGCACTCTGCAAGCACAGGACAGCACCCAAACCGTGACGACCTGGTCCCGGCAGTTCTCCGGTATCGCCGAACTGCAGCAGTGCTACAAGTCCGTCTCACCTCCAGCCTTTTTAATCAAAGTGGATATCGAGCTCGAACAAAAATCTCGCTGGTTTTATACTTACTGGCAATATCGTGAAACCTATCACGCCTACAATATTCACACGTTAATGCCTGTATCTGATTATCTCAGTGCGGATGAATTGCTGTTTTGGATCAACCAGCCCGACAGCAGCGATGAGGTTGAGGAAAAAATGGAGCAGTGGCTGATGGACAATCTGTTTGCCGAATTCTATCAAACCCTGCAAGATGAAGTCAAACAGCTGAATGATCCTCGGCTAGATGTGCGACAGTTGGATGCCCATAAATCCGAACTATATTATGTTCTGATGGATTCATCTTCCCATGCTGATGAGGCTGATGAGATATTGGCAGTGTGCCAGAAAATCTATGGTTCGGATGTACTAAGCGCTGCGCGTGTCCCCATTGACAGCAGTTTGAAATCATTGGAAAAGCATGTCGAATTTGAAACAGATTTATCTTCAAACACTTATGCCAACACAGTTTTCCTGCCGGGTCAATTGTTGGCCAGCAACGGCCATATCGGCGAGCAAGGCCAGGTTACCTGGAATCTCACCTCGCGCAATTTTCAATTCGAGGATTTTTCCATGTGGGCGCAGAGCCGAAAAGCCAATACTGGTCTGACGATCTTGTCCGCCATCATGGCCGTCTCTCTCACAGCGGGTTCGATCATCGCGCTTGTTAAATCCAGAAAATGACTTCCTGAGCAGCGGCGCCGTTGGCTACATCGCTCCGGAGACCTGGCTGCGCGCCATGATGCGCATGATGAGTGTCAGCCAGCTTCGTATTGGTTCATTCCTCCTTGTTAAGGTTTGGCCTGTTTCATCCCATGCAAATCGTGTCTACCTGCCTCCTGGCAGAAATGTTTCAGAAAAAAAGTCTCACTATTGGAGCAGGCGCACCAGGGGCTATTTCACCACCAGCAGCTTGATCGTTTTGCACAGCCCGCCCGATCTCAGGCAGCAGAAGAGAATCCCGCTCGGCAGCTCCTCCGCATCCACCTGTACCACATGCTTCCCGCTCTCCAGCGGCCCATCGAAGAGGATCTGTACCTGCCGGCCCAGTGTGTTGAAGAGCTGCAGGGTGACCCGGCCGGCTTGGGGCAGAGTGAAATGTAGCTGCGCAGCCGCATTGAAGGGATTGGGCCAGGCCTGCAGAGTGAAATCCGTCGCCTGGGCGCGCTGCCGGACATGGCTGGCCGTCCGGTTGGCCGAGCCCGCTGTCGGGGCTGTGGTTTGCCAGGTGCCTAGGCCATCGGGATAGCGGCCATGGCTGAGATCCCTGGTCTGGGGGCCGAAGGTGAGCGAATCCAGGAGGGTGATGCCATCGCGATCGACCAGGGCGAGGAACTCGCCGCCGGCGCTGAGCTTGAAATTGGTATGCAGGCTGCCCTCTTCCTGCTCTTCGTCGCACCAGACGACCAGCCAGGCGCCGGGGGGCAGCTCCGGAGTTGTTGACGGAAAACGCCATTTGGCGAGGCGGTCGCGTTTGTCGGTCAGCCAAAGTCCGGCGAGAGCGGCCGGCTCGCTGCCCGAGTTGTAGATCTCGACCCAGTCATCGTGGTCGCCCGCTTCATCGGCGACAGCGGTGCTGTTGTCGGCCATGAACTCATTGAGGCGCAGGAGTCCGGTGTAGCCGCCGGCGGTTTTCACCTCGATCGGCCCGGTCAGGGGATAGGTGCGGATCTGTGCCAGCGAGTCCACGGCTTCGATGCGGAAGCTCCCGGCCGAGCCGGTGGCTTGGGGCGGGAGCACGGCGATCCAGCGGTCCGCTTCCTCGACTTTTTTCGTCTTCGCTACAGGTCGGTGCTGCATGGGCCATGAGGTGGTTGCCAGGGAGCCATCCGGCGTGAAGAGGAGGGTAACCCGCTCGAGCCCGGCGGCAGCAAAGCAGGCGGCGGCGACATGGAGCGAGTCGCCGGTTGCGGGATGGCGGGGATCGATATCGATGCGGTAGACCACAGGCGCTGCGCGGTGCCAGCGCAGCTGGCCGGGCAGGCTGGCGCTGCGGAGGTTGATGAACTGCTTGAGGCCGAATTTGACATGCTGTTTATGATAGTCGCCCGCCGTGTAGGAGCCCGAAAAATCGGCCATGGTAAAGCCGTAATCGCGGGTGCGGAAGGAATCGGCTTCGGCAGCCGCTGTGATCGAGGTCATGAGCCGGTCGATGCGGTTCTCCCAGCGCGGCAGCCTGAAAACCGAATTCAGATAAAAGTCCAGGAAATGGGTGTAGAGGTCGCGCCAGGCCGGCACGATCAGCAGCCGCTCGGCCAGGGGGCGGTCGCCGTTCGCTACCTTGGGAAAGTTGTAGGGATCGGCCGCGCTCCAGTCGGTGTTGAACCAGTCGATGCCGAAGGTGTTGTCATAATCATAGGGGATCAGGGTGAAGCGGCCTGAGGAGGGCTCGCAGTAGAGGTAATAGTTGTTCATCAGGGCGCGATAGTCATCCCAACTGCCGACCAGGACGTTCATGGCGAAGTACTGGAGAACGCCCGGCACATCCAGGAGCTTTTCGAGGGAGTCGGGCAGCGCGGCAGCCGGAGTCAGGTTGAGGACACGGATAAGCCGAGCGAGCGCCCCGAAATCGCCGCGTTCCTCGTTGGTGGTCAGCTCGTAGGCCGGGCGGCCGCCGCTGGCCAGGCTTTTGTAAAAGCGCGGATCGTTTCCCAGATAGCGCAGATCGGCTGGATAGAGGCATTTCCAGAGGTTGCCGCTGTCGTCGGCGAAACGCTTGCTCAGGAATTCGTCATCGACATGCTCGACCGAGATGTAGAGTCCGTAATAGCGGCCGTTGATGTAGAGCCGGAGGTGGCTGGCGCGGGAGGCTGCCCGGCCGATATCCTGATAGAGATCGAAGCAGAGTTTGCTGCGGATGATGGAAGGGTCGTTGTGCTCACCGTTGAGGTTGAGCTTGTCGAGGCCGTGAAATTCCCGCCCCTGAATGAAGGTGTTGAACGATACCTTGAAGGATTTCTTGGCCGCTTCCCGCGAGGTGTTGCCGCGCAGCCGGAAGCCGATCGAGTCGAGGCTTTCGTCGATGTAGCGGTTGCGGAAATGAAAGCGGGCATAGTGCTCGCTGTCGCTCTCGGCATGGGTGAGGATCCAGTCGAGTGCGGCGGGGTCAATGGTGATGTCGATGCGCGCCGGCTCGGCATCGTCGAACACTTTCCAGCTGTCGTCGCTCTGGCCGGTGAGCAGGGCCGGCAGCAGCAATGCAAAAAAGAGCAGTTTTCTGATCAAAGAGGCCTTCTTTCGGATTATCTGTAGTGCCCAAGCAGGTGAATCGATTTCCTCCCGGGCGCAAGGTAGCCATTTGCAGCGCAAGAATCAAGAGCGAATTCCGGGCGGGACGGCCTGTGGCTGAAACATTCCTGGTCCTTTGCAGTATACGATATAGACAAGCGCCTCCATGTTCATGGAAAGGAGGCGCTCTCTTCAGGTCAAAGCTGTCTGTTACATCCTGTTATTGTGGAAAGCGTAAAGGGCAGTCATGCACAACGCAGCATCAGAACGGGAATCTCCTTTAGCCGGTCTCTTGTCCGGGAGAATGGGCGGGATGCAGCTCAGGATTGAAGAGCTGACGCAGCAATACATCCGGCTCTGGCATGAAACCCCGGTGACCCTTCCCGATTTGGGCGTCGTCTACAGCTGCGACCAGAAGCGGGAGCTGGCCCGGGAGGCCGCTCTGCAACTCGATCGCCTTGAAATAAGCCGGCAGCAAGGCGCCCGGGACCGGGAGAAAGTACAGAATGCCTTAGAGGAGTCCCGCGCGGAGCTGGAAGGGCTCTGCGACAGGGCCGGACTTTATTTCGACCGCGCTTTCACCGACGGTTTTGGCCAGGCCACCCGGGAATTCCTCAGCCGTATCAAGGCGTTTGACCCTGAACTCCCGCCGGAGAATATCTGGCAGGCCATGCGTAACCTCTGGATCATCAACTCCCTGCAGGTGATGATGGGCAAGCCGATGGCCTGCCCGGCGCCGTCCTTTGCCTACAGTATGCTCTATCCCTACTCCGACAATGTCATCGATGATCCGGATCTCTGCCTGACGGAGAAATGGGCCACCAACGACCGCTTCCGGCGCTGGCTGGAGGGGGAGGAGGTCCTTCCCCTCACCGCCACCGAGGAGAAAATCCGTGCCCTGGTGCAGATTATAGAGGCCGGCTTCTCGCGCCAGGCCTGTCCCGGGCTTTTTCAAAGCCTGCTGGGGATTTTCAACGCCCAGATCAAAAGCATCTTGCAGCAGAAGCAGCATCGCTCCGGCCGGGAGGCGGACCTTCTCGGTATCAGCGTCGAAAAAGGGGGGAGCTCGGTGCTGGCGGACGGCTATCTCATACAGGGCGCACTGGATGCGGCGTGGGAGGACTTTACTTTCGGTTACGGCGTCTTTCTCCAGTTCGCCGACGACCTGCAGGATCTCGATGAGGATCTGAAAAACGGCCACCAGACCCTCTTCACCCGGGCCGCCGAAAACGGTCCCCTTGACGGTCTGGCCAACCGGCTCTTTCATTTCATGACCAGGGTGATCGACCTCCACCTGACCGCTCCTGCCCAGCAGCGCTGCCGAGCGCTTATCCATAAGAACTGCTTCTTCATGGTGCAGGAAGCGATCTGCAAAACCGCGGCGCACTACTCGCCCGCCTATATCCGCACAATCGAACGCCATTTCCCCCTCTCCCTGCCGTACTACCGCCAGGTCAAGCTGCGGCTGAAAAAGATGCTGCTCGAGACAGAGCGGAGCGCCGGAGCGTTGGTAATGGCCTGACGGGCCGCCGCCCTCCTTTTTTGTTTGCCATTTTCCCTGACATTTACTATATTTTGCCCTAATTTGACAAAGTCACGACATCATTGACAGATCAGGGTGAAGAATGCAGCTGCAAATCCGGGATATCTGCCAACTCCTCAATGTTTCCGAGCGCACGGTCTACCGCTGGATCAAGAGCGGGGCCATTCCCCATTACAAGCTCAACGAGCAGTACCGCTTTAACCGCGTCGAGATTCTCGAGTGGGCGACGGCACAAAAGATGACGGTCTCGCCGGAGATCTTTGCCGAGCCCGAGAGCGGCGACCTGCCGGCACTTTCCGCCGCCATCGAGGCGGGGGGGATCCATTACCGCGTCAGCGGCAGGGACAAGGAGAGCGTGCTGCGCTCGATCGTGCGGCAGATGCGCCTGCCGGAGGGAGTGGATGTCGATTTCCTCCTTCAGGTGCTGCTGGCGCGCGAATCCCTGGGCTCGACGGCGATCGGCGACGGCATCGCCATTCCCCATCCCCGCAGTCCCATTGTCCTGCACGTCTCACGGCCGATCATCTCGCTCTCCTTTCTCGAGACCCCGATCGATTTCGAGGCCCCCGATGGCAAGCCGGTCGGCATCATCTTCACCATCGTCAGTCCGACCATCCGCGCCCACCTGCATCTGCTCTCGCGCCTCTCCTACGCCCTCAAGGATGACTCCTGGCGGCGGATCCTGGCCGCGCCGGGTGTGCGCGAGGAAATCCTCGACCTCCTGAAGCGGATCGAACCGGGCTTTGGCAGGGCGGCCGAATGAATCCCCTGCTGAGCTGTTTTTTCATCGCCCTGCTGATTCTGCTCTGCGGCGGCGCGGCCGCCTGGCTGCTGCACCGCCGGGAGGTCCTGGCGCGCCGACTCGCGGCCGCCGGTGTGATCGCCGCCGGGGTATTGGGCCTGGTCCCGGCCGTGGGCGTGCTCGCCTCAGGGGAGAGCCTGTTCTTTGAGCAGGCGGCCTCGATCCCGGCGCTCTCCTTCTCCCTGATGATCGACCCTCTGGCGGCCTTTTTCCTGCTCATCATCTTTCTCATCTCCGCCCTGGCCGCCCTTTACGGCGCCGGTTATCTTCAGGGCGAGGGCAGCGCTGCCGCGCGAGGTCGCTCTTTTTTCTTTTTCAACCTCCTCGTCCTCGGCATGGCCCTGGTCGCGGCCGCGGCCAACGGCATGCTCTTCATCATCGCCTGGGAGATCATGTCGATGGCGGCCTTTTTCCTCGTCACCTTTGAGGATGAACGGCCGCAGACTAGAAGCGCCGGCCTGATCTACCTGATCGCGGCCCACATCGGCGTCGTCCTGCTCTTTTTCATGTTCTGGCTGCTGGCCGGGGCGAGCGCGGGTTCGCTCGATTTCAACCAATTCGCCGGGGCAGCACTGGCCGGACCGAAGCTCAGGAGCCTGATCTTTCTGCTCGGCCTGGCCGGATTCGGCGCCAAGGCCGGATTCCTCCCCCTCCACGTCTGGCTGCCCGAGGCCCATCCGGCCGCCCCGAGCCATGTTTCGGCCCTGATGTCCGGGGTGATGATCAAGATGGGCCTCTACGGCATCCTGCGCACCCTCACCTGGCTGGGAACGCCCCCGCTGTGGTGGGGCGCCTTGCTGGTGGTCATCGGACTGGTCAGCGGCCTGCTCGGGGTGCTCTACGCTCTCGCCCAGCACGACCTCAAGCGGCTGCTCGCCTATCACAGTGTCGAGAATATCGGCATCATGGCCATCGGCCTGGGCCTGGGGCTGCTCGGCTTCCATCTGGGGGAGCAGACCCTCGCGGTTTTCGGATTCGCCGGCTGCCTGCTGCACATCCTCAACCACTCCATCTTCAAGAGCCTGCTTTTCATGGGGGCCGGAGCGGTGAAGCAGCAGTGCCACACCCTGGAAATCGACCGCCTCGGCGGGCTGCAGAAGCGCATGCCGCTCACAGCCGCCGCCTTTATCATCGGCGCCGCTGCCATCTCCGGGCTCCCTCTCCTCAACGGCTTTGTCAGCGAATTCATGATCTATTTCGGGGCCTTTGACGCTGTCACCTCCATGGCCAAGGGGGCAACCGCCTTGCCCCTGCTCAGCCTGCTCGGACTGGCGGCGATCGGCGCCCTGGCCGTGGCCTGTTTCACCAAGGCCTCGGGCGTGGTCTTTCTCGGCGAGGCGCGTACGCCGGCCGGAGAGGGCGCCCGGGAGGTCTCCGCTGTCATGCTGCTGCCGATGCTCCTGCTCGCCGGCCTCTGTATAGCGGCGGGTGTTGCACCCCTGCTGCTTCTGCCCCTGCTCCAGCCGGTGATCGCTGCGACGGCCCAACTGCCGGCTGCAGTCATCGCCGATGAGCTGGCCAGGATGGTCAGGCCCTTCATCGCGGTGACGGGGATCGCTGCCGGCAGTGCGCTGCTCTTCGCCCTGCTCGCACTGCTGCGACGCCGGATCCTCGCCAGAAGGGGCATCAGCCGCGCCGTCACCTGGGACTGCGGCTACAGCCGTCCCACCGCGCGCATGCAGTACACCGCCTCCTCGTTTGTCCAGCCCTTGACCGACCAGAACCGCTGGATCCTGGGCAGCAGGGTGGAGGAAGAGCCGCCGCAGGATTATTTCCCGGACAAAGGCTCCCTGCATTCGCACACCCCGGACCTCTTTCTCGAAAAGCTGTGGCAGCCGCTGCTGGCGGCGATCGCCTGGCTTTTCCACCAGCTGCAGTGGATGCAGCGCGGCCGTATTTCGCTCTATATCCTCTACATTGCCGTGGTCCTGCTCGCCCTGCTCTTCTGGTTCGGAGGTCTGCGATGAGGCTGCCCGCCCTGATCTTTGTCCTGATCTCCCTGCTGGCCGCCCCGCTGCTGACCGGCTGGATCGTCCGCGTCAAGGCCCTCTTCGCCGGGCGCCGCGGCGCGCCCCTGCTTCAGCCCTACCGCGATCTCTTCCGGCTGCTGCGCAAGGGGGCGGTTTACAGCCGCAGCACCAGCCCCCTCTTTTGGCTGGCGCCGATGGCGACCCTGGCCGCGACGGCCGCCGCCCTCTGCCTGCTGCCCTTGCCCGGCTATACCGCCCTGATCTCCTTTCCGGGCGATCTCGTCCTTTTCGCCTATCTTTTCGCCCTCGGGCGCTTTTTCACCATCCTGGCGGCGCTCGATACCGCCTCGGCCTTTGAGGGGATGGGGGCCAGCCGCGAGGCCTGGTACGCCATTTTCGCCGAACTGATCCTTTTTCTCGCCCTGGCGAATCTGGCCCGCTTCACCAATTCGCTCAGCCTTTCGCAGATTTTCGAGAGCCGTGCCGTCTCCATCAACTATGCCGACAGTCCGGCCCTGGCCCTGCTGGTGGTCAGCCTCTTCGTCGCCCTGCTGACCGAGAACTGCCGCATCCCCGTCGACGATCCCACCACCCATCTCGAACTCACCATGATCCACGAGGTGATGGTGCTGGATCACAGCGGCCCCGATTTCGCATTCATCCTCTACGGCGCGGCGCTCAAACTGTGGATCTGGGCGATGTTCATCACCCTGGTGATCATCTCCGCTTTTCCCTCGCCCAATGCCCTGCGACCTCTGATCGCAGCGGGCGTCCTTTTCATCATCGCCACCGCCATCGGCATCGTTGAATCGGTGATGGCGCGTCTGCGGCTGGGGCAGGTGCCGCAGATGCTGATGGGGGCCGGCGCCCTCGGCCTGCTCAGTTACATCATTCTGGGATAACGCATGCAAACCGTGATTGATATCGTCCTGCTGCTGGTGCTCCTGAGTGATCTTTACCTCCTCAGCCTGACCCGTCTGGGGGCCTCCATCCGGGTGATGGCCTTTCAGGGGGTGCTGCTAGCCCTGCTGCCCCTGCTTTCAGCCGGGGGGATCCTCTCCCTGCACGGGCTGATCATCGCTGTGAGCAGCCTGGCGATCAAGGCCATCCTCATCCCCCGCTTTCTCTCCCACGCCGCCCGCGAGGTGCACACCGGCCTGGCGATCGACTCCCATATCCCTTACGGTGCGGCCCTGCTCACCGGCATGGGGATGGTGCTGGTCTCCTTCTGGGTGGCGCGCAAGTTCGCCCTGCCTGTGACGGTCACCTCGCGGCTGTGGATTCCGGTCTCCCTGGCTGGGGTGATGATCGGCCTGCTCATGCTCATCATCCGCAAAAAGGCGATCTCGCAGGTGATCGGCTATCTGGTGCTGGAGAATGGCATCTATATCCTCGGTCTCTCACTGGCGGCCCAAATGCCCTTCCTGGTCGAGCTCGGGGTGCTGCTCGACGTCTTCGCCGGGGTATTCATCATGGGCATCATCATGAATCACATCAAAAACTATTTCGATGATCTCGATGTGGACAATCTGACCATTCTTAAGGATTAGCAGTGATCGCGGCGGTAATCGTACTTCCCATTTTCTTCAGCGCGGCGGCCTGGCTGGTCCGGAACAGCCGTCTGCGCCGGCGCCTGTGGCTGATCTGCTCCCTGATCCATGTCGGGATGGTGGCCAGCTTGGCGCTGCAGCCCGCGCAGCCGATCCTGGGCGGCTGGCTGGCGGTCGATGCCCTCGGCCTGCTCTTCCTCGGCATCGTCTCGCTCCTCTTTTTCTTCAGCGCCGCCTACGGGCAGGGCTGGCTCGCGCAGGCGCACACGGAGGTGGTGAAGGGAGTCCGGGATCCGGAGCGGATCTTCATCGTCTGCATACTGCTCTTTCTCAGCACCATGTCCCTGGTTGTGCTCTCGCACCATCTCGGCCTGTTGTGGGTGGCCGTCGAGGCGACCACCCTGGCCAGCGCGCCGCTGATCTTTTTCCACCGCACCGTCCATTCCCTCGAGGCCACCTGGAAATATCTGCTCATCTGCTCGGTTGGCATCGCCCTCGCCCTCTTCGGCACTTTTTTCCTCGGGGCCGCCGCCTCGGCCGGCGGACGGGAGGGATCCCTGCTGCTCGACGGACTGCTGCGCCTGGGGCCGCAGCTGGATGTCCGCCTGACGCGCATCGCCTTCATCTTTCTTCTGGTCGGCTACGGCACCAAGATGGGCCTCGCCCCGATGCACACCTGGTTGCCCGACGCCCACAGCGAGGCCCCCTCGGTGGTCTCCTCGCTCCTCTCCGGTGTGCTGCTCAACTGCGCCTTTCTCGCCATCCTGCGCGCCTATCAGATCTGCCAGGCCGCGGGCGACGCCGCCTTTGCCCGCAACATCCTGCTTATCTTCGGACTGGTGTCGATGCTGCTGGCGGCGGTTTTTATTCTCAACCAGCCTGACTACAAGCGCCTGCTCGCCTATTCGAGCGTCGAGCATATGGGCATTCTCGCCTTCGGCATCGGACTGGGGCCGGCGGGTTATTATTTCGCCCTCTTTCACGCCCTCAACCATTCCCTCACCAAAAGCGGGCTCTTTCTGACCGCCGGCAACATCCTCTCCCTTTTCAAGACCAAGGCGATCGGCGAGGTGAAGGGACTGGGTGCAAGCCATCCCTGGGTCGGCTGGGCCTGGGTGACCGGTTTTCTCGCCATTTCCGGGACGCCCCTGTTCGGCCTCTTCATCAGCGAGTTCAACCTGCTCGGGGTTGCGGTGCTCGGGAACCGCCTCATCGTTGCCGCGCTCTACCTCTTCCTGCTCACGGCCGTTTTCATCGGCATGGCCGCGGCCTTTTTCCCGATGGTGCAGGGCCGGCCTCAGCAGGGAGCCCGGGAAAAACTGCCGGCCGCCCTGCAGCTGCTGCCCCTCCTGCTCTTCCTGCTCACTTTTCTCCTCGGCGTGCACATCCCCGCCGGGCTGGACGAACTGCTCAGGCTGGGCGCCGCCGCCCTGGGAGGCGGACAATGAACCGGCGTGCGTTCGTCCCCTTCCACAACGGCGAGGCGGTCGACTGGTCCACCCTGGCCGCTCTGCCCTTTAACAGTTTTCGCGATGCCGTGCTGACCGCGGCTGCCGGCGGGCAGCGGCTGGCATCGTTTTTCGGTCTGCGTCAGGGCCGCGGCAAGCTCCGCCTCATCGCTGTGCTCGCCGACGATCAGAACGGGGTGCTCTATGGACTGCGCACGCAGGTGGAGGCCTCCTTTCCCGCCTTGACGCCTGATTGTCCCCAGGCCCATCTCTATGAGCGCGAGATTTTCGAGCAATTCGGCGTGCAGCCGGAGGGGCATCCCTGGCTCAAACCGGTGCGATTTGAGCCGACCGCTGGATCGGAAGTCATAACGCCCCCTGAGATCGGTACGGCTGATTTTTTTGCCATGCACGGGGATGAAATCCATGTGGTGGCGGTCGGCCCGGTTCATGCCGGGGTGATCGAGCCGGGCCATTTCCGCTTTCAGTGCCACGGCGAGAAGGTCTATCATCTCGAGATCTCCCTGGGCTATCAGCACCGCGGCATCGAAAAGGCGCTGGCCGGAGGGCCGTATTCGCGCACCCTTTATCAGATGGAGGCGGCGGCCGGCGACACCACCATCGGCCATGCCCTGGCCTATGCGACGGCCCTGGAAGCTCTCAACGGCACGCGGGTGCCGGCTCGGGCGCAGGCCATCCGCGGCATCGCCCTCGAGCTGGAGCGGCTGGCCAACCATATCGGCGACCTCGGCGCCCTGGCCGGGGATGTCGGCTTTCTGCCGACCTCATCCCAGTGCGGCGCCATCCGCGGGGATTTCCTCAACATGACCGCCCTGCTCTGCGGCAGCCGCCTCGGCCGCGGTCTGGTCAAAAGTGGCGGTGTGGCTTTCGACCTCGAGCCGGACCGGATCGCCGAACTGAAGCGCCGCCTCGAAAAGGGCGCGGCCGAGGCGGCTCGCGCCGTGCAGCTGCTCTGGAACTCCTCCTCGGTGCTGGCGCGCTTCGAGTCCACCGGCGCCTTCAGCCGTCAGCAGGCCGTCGAGCTTGGCCTGGTCGGCCCGGCGGCGCGCGCTGCCGGCCTCTTCCGCGACGTCCGCCACGACTTTCCCGGCGGGATCTACGCCCTGTTTCATATCCCGGTCTCGACCATGGAGGCCGGCGATGTCTACAGCCGTGCCTTTGTGCGCTGGCTGGAGATCGAGCGCTCGATCGACTTTATCCAGGAACTGCTCGCCGCCCTGCCCGGGGGCGAGATCTGCAGCACGCAGATCCGGCCGCCGGCGGCCAACCGCTTTGTCGTCTCCCTCTGCGAGGGCTGGCGCGGCGAGATCTGCCACGCCGCCCTGACCGACGCACGCGGACGGCTGGCCGGTTACAAGATCGTCGATCCCTCGTTCCATAATTGGCCGGGGCTGGCTCTCTGCCTGCGCGGGCAGGCGATCTCGGATTTTCCCCTGTGCAACAAAAGCTTCAACCTCTCCTACTGCGGTTTTGATCTGTAACGAGGAGCACCATGTCGGGCATTCTCACAGCGCGTTTCAAACAGGGCCGGCGGACTATCGAGTTCCCGCCTGCACAGAGCATCGTCTCCGACCGATTCCGCGGCGCCCCGCGGCTCTCCCCGGTGCCCTGCCCCGGCGGCTGCCGTGCCTGCATGGCGGCCTGTCCGGTGGAGGCCCTCTCCCACGACGCGCAGGGCGTGCTCCAGATCGATCTGGGCCGCTGCATCTTTTGCGGGGCCTGCCGTGAAGCCTGTCCACACGCTGCGATCGAATTCACGGACGATTATCGGCTGGCGGTGTCGCGGAGTGAGGATCTGGTGATGAGGGGAGGGGAGATCAGGCTGGCCGAGGCGCTGTCGGAGGAGGCGCGCAGGATTTTCGGCCGTTCGCTCAAGCTGCGCCAGGTCAGTGCCGGCGGCTGCAACGGCTGCGAGGTGGATATCAATGTACTTGGCACCACGGTCTATGACCTGGGCCGTTTCGGCATCCAGATCGTTGCCTCGCCCCGCCATGCGGATGGACTGCTGGTCACCGGACCGGTGAGCGAGAATATGCGCTTCGCCCTGCTCAAAACCTGGGAGGCCACTCCGCCGCCCAAACTGGCTGTGGCTGTCGGGGCCTGCGCCCTCAGCGGCGGCCTCTTTCGCGGCCACTCCGCCGTGCACGACGGCGCCGGCGCTTTTCTGCCCCTCGACCTCTACATTCCCGGCTGTCCGCCCCATCCCCTCACCATTCTGGACGGGCTGCTGCGATTGCTAAAACAGATAGAATAGAAACAAGACATCATTTGGGAAGAAGCTGGGGCTGAAGGAGGCAGGCTGGTCCCTGGTTCAGGGGATCCTTCGAATCGGGAAATTATCCTCTTGTCAATTTGATGGGTATTAATTATTTTAGACCATGGAAAACAGGATATTGAAACCAGGGCGGACAGTAACAGCCAGGCTGATCAAGCGCAGCAAAGATGACCGTTCGTTCGATATTGCCTTTTGGCAGGCGCAGGGTGGCATGGCCATTTTTGCTGCGGCGTGGCAGATGGTCAATGAAGTACGTGCATTTCGAGGTCAGGATGGCGCTGAACCCAGACTTTTACGATCTGTTGAAACTATTGAACGACGGCAAGGTTGAGTATCTTGTGGTTGGCGGATACGCGGTGATGTATTATTCCGAACCGCGCTTTACCAAAGACCTGGATATCTGGATCAACCCTGTCCCGGAAAATGCCAGGGCGGTTTGGAGGGCTTTGGCTGAGTATGGCGCACCCCTTGAAAAGGTTTCGCTGGATGATTTCTGCAATCTCGAGATGATTTACCAGATCGGTCTGGCGCCCAATCGGATTGATATTCTCATGGATGTGGCGGGTGTTGATTTTGCCATCGCCTGGCAGCGGCGGAAAGTAACGCAGTACGGGGATGTCCCCATGAACATGATCAGCAGAGAGGATCTGATCGCGGCCAAATTGGCTTCCGGCAGGGAGCAGGACCTGCTGGATGCAAAGGGTCTGCAAAAAGATCGGCCGACAGTCGATTAACTCGAGTCAGACAGGATTTCTCACCCTCCACCTTTTTTCTCTTTCGTTCGTTCCTCCTTCGCACTCCTGGCTAAATTATTCACCATTGAGCAGTGCTTCAACCTGACCCAGATCCGGCTCAACGGCCTGTGGGAGCTGCAGCCGGCCCAGTGACGCGCCGGGATCCTTCAGACCGTGCCCGGTGATGAGCAGCACGATCCGGGCCTGCGGATCGATGCGTGCGTCCCCCTTCAGCTTGAGCATTCCTGCCGCCGCTGCGGCCGCCGCCGGCTCGGCGAAAATCCCCGTCGTCTCCGCCAGCTTTTTCTGACCTGCCAGAATCTCCTCATCTGAAACTGTCAAAGAAAACCCCCCCGACTCCAGCACCGCCTGGCGTGCCATGATGGCATTGCTCGGGGCCGCGACCGAGATCGAATCGGCGATGGTGTGCGGCTCTTCGGCATTCCGGTAATGGCCGGTCTGAATGAAATGATGGATGGCGTCTGATGATTCCGCCTGCACCGCTATCAGCCGCGGCAGTTTCTCGATCAGCCCCGATGCCCTCAGATCGGAAAAAGCCTTGTGCACACCGCTGAGGATAACCCCGTCGCCCACCGGCACCAGGATGGCCTCCGGTGCGCGGCCGCCGTTTTGGCGAAAGATCTCCAGCCCGGCGGTTTTTTTGCCCTCGATGGTGAGGGGATGATAGGCGGTGTTGCGGTTCAGGCCGCCGTATTTTGCTGTGAATTCGAGTGAGAGGCGGAAGGCGTCGTCGTAGGTGCCCCTGACGGGGAGGAGGGTGGCGCCGTGCATCAGGATCTGGACCAGCTTTGCTTTGGGAGCCGCCGCCGGGACGAAGATGATGCACTTCAGGCCCGCCGCCGCGCAGACGGAGGCCAGGGAGGAGGCGGCGTTGCCGGTCGAGGCGGCGACGAGGGTGCGGGCGCGGGTGCGCAGGGCATCGGCGGCGACCAGAAAGGAGGCGCGGTCCTTGAGCGAGCCGCTGGGGTTGAGGCCGTCGTTCTTGGCCCAGAGGTTTGCGAACCCGGCCAGCGTGCCGAAGCGGTCGATGCGGGTGAAGGGGGTATTTCCGACCGCGCAGAGGGGGAAATACCTCTCCTCGACCGCATTCCAGAGCCGCCAGTCAATCCGGCGCGGATGCAGCCTGCGCCGGATCCCGGCATAGTCGAACTCGGCGCGCAGCACACCTTTGAGGGGCATGCCCGGCTTCCAGGAAGCCGAGCAGGCCGGGCAAAGGTAGGTCACCTCGTCACGGGCGTAGCAGCGGCCGCACTCGCAGCATTGGTACTCAAAGACGGAACTCACCTCATCCGGCCTTTTCGTTGAGCACCGCCACCAGGGCAGCGTAGAACGCCGCGGCGCCGCTGAGGTGCTCGACGGGGCAGGCCTCGTTGGCGGCATGGGCATGGACCTCATTGCCCGGTCCGAGCCCGAGGCAGGGGATGTTGTTCATTCCGGCGATTGCGACGCCGTTGGTGCTGAAAGTCCACTTGTCGATCAGCGGAATCCTGCTGAAAAGCCCCTCGTAAGCCGCAGCTGCCTGCTGCAGCCAGGGCGAGTTCTCCGGGAGCGCCCAGGTGGGATAGTATTTTTCAGTGGGGTAGATTTTTCCGGTATAGGCCGGTTCGGCGTAGGTCAGCACGCTAACCTGTGCATCCGGCACGCCGGCCCGCACGGCGGCATCATGGACCTCCGCGACCGCGCTCTCCCTGGTCTCGCCCTGGGTGAGCCGGCGGTCGAGGTGGAGGGCCGCGCCATCGGGTACGGCGCAGAGGGACGGAGAGGATGAGCGCGCTTCGGTGACAGTGACGCTGCCTTTGCCGAGAAAGGGATCACTGCGCAGCCGCACGTTGAGCTTTTCAATCTCGAGGGCGACGCGGGCAGCCTTGTAGATGGCATTGTCGCCGCGCTCGGGGGCGGAGCCGTGGCAGCTCACGCCCTTGACCTGCACCTCCATCTCCATGCGGCCGCGGTGGCCGCGATAGATATTCATGTTGGTCGGTTCGGTGATCACCACCAGCTCGGGCCGGATCTTTTCTTCATTGATCAGATATTGCCAGCAGAGGCCGTCACAGTCCTCCTCCATCACCGTGCCGGTGAAGAGGATGGTAAACTTGTCATTCAGTCCCATCTCCCGGATCATCCTGCCGGCATATACCATCGCGGCCATGCCGCCCTTTTGATCGACGCTGCCGCGGCCCCAGACCTTGCCCTCCCGGACAAAGGGGGTGAAGGGATCAAAGTTCCACTGCGCCGGATCCCCGGGATAGACGGTGTCGATATGGGCGTCGAAGGCGATGAGCCGCTTTCCGCTGCCGATGCGGCCGATGATGCTGCCGAGGCCGTCAATGCGCACCTCGTCGAAGCCGGCCTTTATCATCTCCTGCCGGATGACCTGGATGACCTTTTCCTCCACACCCGAATGGGAGGGAGTGGCAACCAACGCCAGCAGAAACTCCACGATCTCATTTTCCAGCTCCTTGGCTCTGGAGCTGATTTTTTGATAACATGTATTCATCTTTTGCTTCTCCTGCGGCCTTTTGGGGATGCACCATACAGATCTGCCCTTGACACCAGAAAACGGAGTCCCTGGAGACCCCGCATTCGATGACCTGGATTCAATATAGCCTTTTACGGATTGGCGAGCAAGAGATTTATCCGTTTTGCTGCCCGGAAATATTATGGCGGTGGTGCTTCGTAGTGAAAGTCGGCTGTGTAAAATGACTGCTCAGGCTTGTGCATGGCGTTTATGCACAACTGCGCATTAAAATGATGATATTCATGGTTATTCTGATTATATTAAAAGAAACTTGCCCCCATTTCGGGAGAGTGCCATGTTAAACCTGATACTGCTTGCTGCCGCCCTGGCCTTCTCGGGCGGAGAGGAGCTGCCAGTCGACCGCCAGGCCACGCCGGAGACCCGGGCCCTCTATCTCAATCTGAAAAAGCTCTCCGGCAAGGGCGTCCTTTTCGGCCAGCAGGATGCCCTGGCCTACGGGGTCGGACGCGCCCATCCCGATAGCGATTACTGCGACGTCAGGGATGTCTGCGGCTCCTACCCCGCGGTCTACGGCTGGGATATCGGCAATATCAGCGCCTCGGCCAATGTTGACAAGGTCCATTTCAACAAGATCAAGCGGCTGATAAAAGAGGGCTATGCCCGCGGCGGGATCATCACCGTCAGCTGGCATGATGGCAACCCGGCCACCGGTGGCGGGGTCAACGACACCCGGCCTTCAGGCGCCCGGCTGCTCCCGGGCGGAGACGCCCACGCCGAGCTCGTCCGCCGTCTCACCCTGGCCGGCAATTTTTTCCGGGAGCTGGTGGATGAGTCCGGCCGGCCGATCCCGGTCATCTTCCGCCCCTATCACGAGCATAACGGTGACTGGTTCTGGTGGGGCACCAAAGGCTGCACTGAGGAGGAGTACCGGGCTCTTTTCCGTTTCACGGTCTCCTTCCTGCGCGATTCGCTCGATATCCATCAGCTGCTATACGCCATCTCGCCGGACAAGAGCCGCATGAATCCCGCCGCCCTCGAGCGCGACATGCTCTATGCCTGGCCGGGCGACGACTGCGTCGACATCTTCGGCTTTGACAATTACTGGGATGTGGGCAATGTCGCCAACTATGATCCCTCGGTCTCCCGCACGCGCCAGGACACCCTCTTCATCGAGAGCCTGAGAACGTTGATCGATCTCGCCGGAGGTAAAAACAAGATCCCGGCCCTGACCGAGACCGGCTGCAACGCCCTCACCGAGGTCAACTGGTACACCGACCGCATCCTCAAGCCGCTCCGCCGCCATCCGGATTTGTGCCGGATTGCCTGGATCCTGGTCTGGCGCAATGCCTATCCCGGTCATTTCTATGCGCCCTATCCCGGCCATCCCTCCAGTCAGGATTTCATCAACTTTAAAAACGACGAGCTCATTCTCTTCGAGGATGAAATGGAGCCGATGTACAGGTTGTAGAGGAAGCAGGGGAGGGGGATCGAGTCGATCCGGGGATGAATTGGGCGAGTTTCCCGGCCCGCAGGCGGATCTCCATTCAGGAACGAGCATGGACCACCATCATTCACACGCGCAGGACTCTAACGCCAGTATAAGAGCGGCGTTTTTCCTTAACCTGATTTTTTCCCTGATCGAGGTGGCCGGGGGATTCCTCACCAACAGCCTGGCGATCCTTTCGGATGCCCTGCATGATCTGGGTGACTCCTTCTCGATCGGCTTTTCATGGTTCATGGAGAGCCGTGCGCGCAGGCCCGGCCATGGCTCCTATTCCTATGGATTCAGGCGTTTGTCGCTGCTGGCCGCACTGGTGAACGCCATCGTACTGCTCGTGGGCTCTGTTTTCATTCTCTCCCGCGCTATCCCCCGCCTGTTCGCGCCGGAGCCCGCCCATCCCGGCGGTATGCTCGCCCTTGCCATTCTGGGAATCCTCGTCAATGGCGCAGCCGTGCTCCGCATGCGCAATGGCAAGTCCCTCAATGAACAGATGATCGTCTGGCACCTGCTCGAGGATGTGCTTGGCTGGGTCGCCGTCCTGGTCGTCAGCGTTGCGCTGCTCATCTCCGACCTCCATATCCTCGACCCACTGCTCTCCATGCTCATCACCTGTTATGTGCTCTACAATGTGGTACGCAACCTCCACAAAACCCTGGCGATCTTTCTGCAGGCGGCGCCCCCCGAACTCGATCTGGCGGCACTCGATCATGCGCTCGGCGCCATCGAGGGGGTGCTCTCGACCCATCATACCCATGCCTGGTCGCTGGACGGGGAGCATAATGTGCTCACGACCCACCTCGTTGTTCCTGCCACGGCCTCCCGTGCGCACCTCATTCGCGTCAAGAAAGCCGCACTAAGGCTGGTCGAGCACGCAGACCTCGAACATACCACCATCGAGATTGAATTCGAGGACGAAAACTGCCGGATGCGGCCGGATTAGGTCGACCGGGTGCTGCGAGAATATACTTGAATTTCACGGCCGGGTTGGCTATATTGCCGCCGCAATCAGCCTGCCCACTTTAATGCGGATAAATCCCAAATGTCACATCAAGACGCCTCGGTCAAATCAATCCTTTTTGCCTTGCTGGCCAACCTCGGCATTGCCATCACCAAAACCGTCGCCGCCGTGCTCACCGGCTCGGGGGCCATGCTTGCCGAAGCGGTCCACTCCTACGCCGATTGCGGCAACCAGGGGCTGCTCTTCTGGGGCCTCAAGGCGGCGAAGCGAAAGCGCGACCCGGAACATCCCCTCGGCTACGGCAAGGAGATCTACTTCTGGTCCTTCATCGTCGCCCTCATTCTCTTCAGCATGGGCGGCCTCTTTTCGATCTATGAGGGAGTGCACAAGCTCAACTCTCACGAAGGACTGAAGAGTCCGATGATCGCCATCGCGGTCCTTTCCGTGAGCATCCTCTTCGAGGCCGCCTCGCTCACCGGCTGCATCAGACAGATCAACAAGCTGCGGCACAAGGTCAGCCTGTGGATTTGGGCTAAAAAGAGCCGGCAGAGCGAGCTGGTGGTGGTCCTGGGCGAAGACACCGCCGCCCTGGCGGGCCTGGGCTTCGCCCTGCTCGCGATCATTCTTGCTGTCGTCACCGGCAATCCCGTCTTCGACGCCATCGGCAGCATCGGCATCGGCGTTTTGCTCATTATCATCTCCTTTTCGCTCGGAGCGAAGGTCAAGAGCCTGCTGATCGGGCAGAGCACCGATGAGGAAACCCACGCCCGCATCGAAGGGATGCTCTCCGCCATGCCGGAAATCGAGCGCATCCTCAATCTGATCACCCTGCAGCTGGGCCCGCAGATCATGGTGGCGGTGAAAGCCAGGATGAAGCCGGTCGATACCGTGGATGAGCTGATTAAAAATATCAACCGGTGCGAAGTGGTGCTGAGAAAGGCAAATGCGGATATTCAGTGGGTATTTTTTGAGCCTGATTTCAGGGAATAGCCGGCCGGCGCTGCGGGATGGCCGGATCTGTCGGCTCTTTTTCCGGATTGCAGACATGTCATTCTCCTGTCGCCCGGCTCTGGCCGGGAATCCAGGTGGAGAATCTTAACGGAACCTGCGAGCTGTCTCATCGCGGAGAGTGCGCACCAAGGGAGGGAGGAGAGGATGATCCGTGCCGTTCTGGACAGGATCCGGGCGTTTCTGCAAAGAACCGAAAGCATCGCGCTGCTCGCTTTTATATCGACCTATCTCATCGGCTTTATCTATCCGGTCTTCATCCATGCCGAGCGCATGTACTTCCTCAAATATTTCCCCCCCATGAACCGTCTGGGAGCTGACCTCTCCTACACCCTCGAGGCGGCCACTCAGGCGGGGCGAACGCCCCCCTATTCCCCTCTTGCCAAGGTTATTTTTCAATTAATGAATGTCGTTCCCTGGCCCTTGGTCTATCACCTCTTCACGCTGCTGGTCGTGGGCATGGTAATCGTCGCCTGTTACTGGATCATCCCCCGACTTGCCCGCTACAGCAGCAATGTTGTGATAACGCTTATCTTTCTGGCCATTTTGGGATCGTATGGTTTTCATTTTGAACTCGAGCGCGGGCAATGGAACATGGTGGTGATGGTCCTGGTTTTCGCCTCCCTGCTGGCTTTCAGGAGGGGGCATGCGAACTGGTCCATTCTCCTCTTCACCCTGGCGGCACAGCTCAAATTATATCCATTCATTTTTATCCTCATTTTCCTGGTTCGGCCGCTCCTCTCCCGCAAAAACCTGATTCACATGGCCAAGCTGTTGGGACTCAATCTGGTGCTCTTTTTCATCCTCGGCGCTGGCACCCTGATGCGGTATTCCAATATGGTCGTACGCTATGCCAACAGTCCGGAGATCTGGCGCGGGAATCATTCCATCGCTGCCTTTTCAGAGCTGGTCAACACCTATTTCTTCTCCGCCCCATGGCTCTTTCCTTTATTGGCGCTCGTTTATCTGATTTTGCTGGCGCTGGTCCTGGCCGTAACCTGGCGCAAGGGACTGGCCTTTGACAATAAATACCTGTTTTTTATTCTGGTCATCGGTTCCCTGATCATCCCGAGCGTCAGCGCCGATTACACCCTGCCGGCGCTTGCGCTGGCCCTGCTCTACTTTCTTCTCGACACCCGTCCTGAGGTGCGATGGCGGAAGGGGCTCTTGCTGCTTGCCCTCAGTGCAGCGGTCTTTTTAACCCATTACAGCTATGTCCACATGTCCGGGGTGTTTCAGTTCTTGCGGACGAACAAGCTGCCGCTGATTTACGTCATCGCCCTCCTGGTCGCCATCCTGTCGGTGGTCGATAACCGGCGCATCCCCTCTTGAAGCCCGCGATTCTTATATTGGGCGCAGGTATCTACCAGGCGCCGTTGATCCGCAAGGCCCGGGAGAGGGGTTGCGAGGCCCTGGTCGCAAGCATTCCCGGCGATTTTCCAGGCATCGCTCTCGCCGATCAGTTTTACGCAGTCGACATCCGGGAGGTGGGGAACATCCTCGCCCTGGCGCAGGCCAGCCATGCCGCGGCGATCCTCACAACCGGAGCCGATGCCGGTCTGCCGGCGATCGGTGCAGTCGTCGATACCCTCGGGCTGCGCGGGCCCTCGCGCAAGATCGCGGAAACGGTCTCCTCCAAGAGCGCATTTCGCGCCTTTTTGCAGGCCCATGGTCATCCCCACCCACCTTTCGTCTGCTGCCCGGATGGTACAGAGGCATGGCGTTTTTATTCCTCATTGAAACGAAAATGCGTTTTCAAGCCTGATGATGCCTCGGGTTCGCGCGGGGTCACCATCCTCGAACCGGGGCTGCCGGCGGAGAGGGTTGCGGCGGCTTATGAACATGCTCGGCTGCATGCCAGGAACGGCCTGGTCTGTGCGGAAGCCTTCATAACCGGGAGAGAAACGGGCGGGGATGCCTTTTTTTTCGATGGAGCGCCCGTTTTTTTTACAACGACCGACAAGCACATGCAGGGTGTGATGGTAAGGGGACATTCCCTGCCAAATCCCCGGGCGGCTGCCGTCGAGCCCATCGTGGGTGAAGCGATCGGCCGTATCGCCGCCGATCTCGGCTATGACGCTGGTCCGATGAACTTTGATGCCATCATCGCAGGGGATTCCGTTTATTTGCTGGAAATCGGTCTCCGCAACGGAGGCAATGGGATTGTAGATTTAATATATCATGGCATGGGTGTGGACCTGCTGGAGATGGCACTGGACCATGCCCTTGGGGAGCCGCTCCGAACCGGCTGGAACGGAGTGCAGCGACCGGTGAGCAGCTATGTTTTCGGTTCGGGCCGTCCGGGCCGGCTGAGATCGATCGCCTCCCTGCATGCCCTGCGGGAAATGGTGCCTGCTGTCTTCGACGTGGTGATGGCCAGGAAACCGGGCGAGGAGGTCGGCGCCTTCACGCACAACGCCAACCTGCTCGGCTACCTGCTGCTGGACGGCGGCTCGGCTGAATATGAGATTCTAATCGCGGAGCTGGAGAAGCATCTGCACATCGAGATCGAACCATGAAATCAATCCGCTATTCGATCGTCATCCCCTGCTACTCCTCCGGGGCCTGGCTGGCTGAACTGGCAGCCCGGATCGGACAGGTGATGGCGCCCCATTCGCCCTTTGAATTAATCCTGGTCAACGACCACAGCCCCGATGTGCAAACCTGGGCGGCAATTGAGGAACTGGCGGAAAGGTACGAATTTGTCCGCGGAATCGATCTCCTCTATCGTGTCGGTCAGTTCAAGGCGACCCTGTGCGGCCTGGAACTGGCTGTCGGAAACCACGTCATAACCATGGATGATGACCTGCAGCACCCCCCGGAGGAACTCGTCAAGCTGATCGAGGCGATGCGAGACCATCCGGAGATGGACTGCATCATGGGGGTGCCGGCCTCCCGAGGGCAAAGCCGGCTGCGCCATCTCGGCACCCTGCTGATGCAGACCATCCTCGGCCTTTTTTACGGCAAGCCCTCCGGCATCGTCACGACGAGTTTCCGAATTATGCCGGCCGCCTTCGCCCGCACGATCGTCCTCTATCGTATGAGCTTTCCCCAACTGGGTCCCCTGATCGTCCGACTGACCCACAAAATCCATAATGTGCCGGTCGAGCACCGCCCACGGCCCCTCGGCAGCAGCGGCTACGGACTCTTCAAGTTGATCAAGGAGACTTATCGCAGCATCATCCATGTCACGCTGCTGCCACTGCGCATTTTTTCCATCGCCGGCATCATCACGGCTGCACTCGCTTTTTTCTACGGAGTCTACTCCTTCATACTTTGGCTGGCCGGCGGCGTCGGCGTTCCGGGATTCACTTCGCTGATTCTGGCGATCATGTTCTTCGGCGGCATGCTGCTGGTCGAGGTCGGGATCCTCGGGGAGTACATCGGCCGCATCATTCTGGAGCTAACCGGCATGCCCAGGTATGCAATCTACCGTCAGGTCGGGGTGAGGGATGAACAAGACCACTGAAGGCCGACAGCTCTATCTGCGCAGACTGGAGATCACTGATCTGGAACGTACCTGGGTCTGGCTGCACCGCAGGGAAATATATACCAAGATCGGTGTCAAGGTCCCCTTCTCCAGGGAGGAGCAGCTGATCTGGTTCGAAAAATTGCAGCAGGATCCCGTCAAGATTGTCTTTGCCGTCTGCCGTCTGAAGGATGACGCCCATATCGGCAATGTCTCGCTTGACCAGATCGACAGCCGCCATCACAACGCCAGGATGAGCATCTTCATCGGAGATGAGAGCCTGCAGGGCCAGGGCTGTGGCTCAGAGGCTGTCCAGCTTTTACTGGAGTATGCCTTCTCAACCCTCCAACTGCACAAGGTCTGGTGCAAAACCGACGCAGGTTTCCCCGCAGTGATCCGTTTTTATGAAAGGCTGGGTTTCAGGCAGGAAGGAGTGCTCAGGGAGCATGAATTCAAGGAGGGCGCCTTTGTCGACAAGGTGCTGCTGGCCCGGATCAACAACCCCTGAGCCGCAGGGATCCGCCCGCCGATTTTTCCGCGATTTACAGCCTTATTGCCTACTTGTATATATACCCAAGAGATTCATTTAGTTAACACTAAAGGCTGACAAGCGTGCAGGATCATCCCGGCATCCCTTTCAACAAGCCCTTTCTCTCAGGCAGGGAGCTCGACTATATCGGGCAGGCCGTGCGGAACGGCCGGCTCTCGGGCAACGGCCCTTTCACACAAAAATGCCAGCTCTTCTTCAGGGAGAGATGGCGTTTCAACACAAGCCTGCTGACCACCTCCTGTACCGATGCTTTGGAGATGGCGGCGATTCTGCTCGATATTCAACCGGGCGACGAAGTGATCGTGCCCTCGTTCACCTTTGTCTCCACGGCCAACGCCTTTGTCTTGCGGGGCGCCACCATTATCTTTGCCGACAGTCTGGCTGAAAATCCAAACCTGGACGTCAGCGCCCTCGAAGCCCTGATCACTCCCAGGACGCGCGCGATCGTGCCGGTGCACTATGGCGGCATGGCCTGCGATATGGATCCCCTCGTCGCACTGGCCCGCCGCCATCACATCCATATCGTCGAGGACGCAGCCCAGGCGATCAATGCCTCCTACAAAGGCAAAGCCCTGGGCTCCTGTGGAGATCTGGCGGCATTTTCTTTCCACGAGACCAAAAACATCATCGCCGGAGAGGGCGGCATGCTGGTCGTCAACAATCCCGAGTTTGCAGAGCGGGCGGAGATCATCTGGGAAAAGGGGACCAACCGTGCAGCTTTCTTCCGGGGTGAGGCTGATAAATACCACTGGGTGGATATCGGTTCCTCTTTCCTGCCGTCGGAGCTCACTGCCGCTTTTCTTTGGGCACAGCTCGAAAACCTGGAGAAGATTCAGGCCAGACGCCTTGAGCAGTGGAACCGGTACAGGAACCGGCTCTCAGCCTGGGCTCAGGATCAGGGAGTGCAGATCCCACAACCGTCCCTCCATTCCAGTGGCAATGGCCATCTCTTCTATCTGGTATTCAACACACTCCAACGCCGCACCCAGCTGATTGACATGCTGTGCAGACACCGGATTTCGGCACTCTTTCACTATCAAAGCCTGCACAGGAGCCCCTTCTACCACAACCGCCATGACGGGCGTTTCCTGCCCCAGGCGGATCGCTATTCCGATGGTCTCGTGCGCCTGCCGCTCTTTTACGAGCTCGGCGATGACGAGATCGACTATATCTGCGATCTCATCGTTTCACAAGGATGATCCCTCCGCCGGCCAGCCCTGCTTGTGCGCAAGATAAAAAACCGTCTCCTCGGGACTGTGATGCGATCCGATGAGCTGCAGCATGGCGCGGACTATCGGCACCGCCATCTTGAAGGCGATGAAACGCACCAGGCCGCCGGCCGGACCCCGCAGCGGCTCATCGAATAGCTCCGCCTCCATCCCGGCGTAACGCAGCTGCTCCAGTACCTGTCCCACCGTGTACTCGGTCACATGCTCCTTCGACATGAATTCTACCGGCAGGCCCAGGACCACCCTGACCATATTGCGGAAACGGTAGCGGCTGGGCGTGGAGATGATCGCATATCCCCCCGGTTTCAGGATCCGCTTCACCCCCTCCAGCAGATTAAGGGGATCGGGGAGATGTTCCCAGATATTGTTGAGGACCACCGCGTCGAAGCGCCCTGGGCAATAGGGCAGCCGGCGTGCATCACCTACGGCAAACTCGACCCCGCTGTGGAGACTGGCGGCTGTGGTGATCGCTGAGATGGAATAGTCGATGCCGCATACCTCTGCGCTGCCAAACTGCTTCTTGATCTCGGCTGTGATAATCCCCTCACCGCAGGCCACATCCAGAATCGCCGGGGTACCAGAGACTGAAGCCAGGGCCTTCTCCAGCAGTTTCAGGGTGGTAGCAAGCCTTCGATGCTGGAATGCCGGCCATCTGACGAAACCCTCTTCGGCTGCATAGGGATCTCCTGCGCGATACTCGTCAACGCCCTCCAGTTGATCAGGCGGCAGAAAGACCAGAAAGCCGGCAGGATGGATGGCGAATCTCGCCTCCGTCCGCCCGGTCAGCCATTGGTCGAGTGGACAGCCCTCGCCGGGCGTCAGGGGGCGTCGATTTTCTAGGTCCCAGTAAAGTTGTGAAAATTTGTCTGTTGCTGTGTTGTGCAGCATCTTTCCGCTCCTATGCGACAAAGCTCACAACCGGCGGGTTCCGCCGCCCGGATAGAAGAGGAGGGCGCCGATCCCGTAGCTGATCAGGTTGCCCGCCAGTCCGGTGAGACTGATGACCAGGGCGGTTTCCGCCGGCACTCCGAAGGCGCTGTAGGCAAGGATGAAGGCCCCCTCGCGGATGCCCAGTCCGCCGAAAGAGATCGGCAGTGCGTAAAGCAGGAAGAGCAAGGGGACGATGAAAAGGTTGACGATGAAAGATATCTGGTGGCCGTAGGCCAGAAAAAGGATCTGGGACTGCAGGGCGGACACCAGATGGATGGCCAGCGAGAGTCCCGCCGCCGGAAGGGCGACCTCCGCATCAAACGCGGACCAGATCAGGGCCGCCCCAGTGCGCTGGCTGCCCTCCTCCCGGGCCTCTTCCCCGCGAGCCGGCTGGCCGTGTGCGAGGGCATTGAGTCGGCGGGTCATCGCTTCGAGGCGGGCGTTGACCGCTGCTGCAATCGCGCCGGCCCATCTTCGCCGCCGGAGAAGGAGCAGGGCCGCAGTACCGGCTCCCCCAGCGAGCAGGAGGAGGTAGAGGGCATCGACCACACGGGCGATACCCTCGGGCAGCCTGTTCGGACCCAGCAGCGGAAAGAGTCCCGCGACCAGAAGCGCACAGGAAAAGAGCGCTCCCGCTTTCTCAATCAGGATAATGAAAGCGCAGCGGAGATAGTATCCGCTGCGCTCTCCTGTGAGCAGAATGCGATAAGCGTCGAATCCGAGGGTGCCAGGGGCGAGCAGACCCACGGCCAGTCCCTGCCAGAACTCTCTGATGCTCTTCCGATAGGTGCAGCGGCCGCAGCCGTAATGGTGCAGCAGCAGATGCCAGCGCAGCGCACCCAACATGACCACAGGAACAAGGAGGCTGAGCCCGAGAATGATCAGGGCCGGATGGCCGCCGGAAGCCAGCTGCCCCAGCCGGGGCAGATCGACACTCCTGAGGATTATCCAGAATATCAGCGGAGGAAGAGCCCAGTAGAGGATTCGCCGGCTGGTACACAGCAGGCGGTGGAGGTAGTCTGGAAGCACATCGCGCGGCACCCGGTTCATGTCTTAAAATCCTGCACGAGCATGCGCATCTTGCCGCTGGAATCCGGAGGGATCCGCTCCGCAAGCCGGATTTCGAAAGCGAGTGGGAGGGGGGAGAGTCTTGCCAGCTTGTTCAATAACTCGTTCTCGATGGCGCGATAATAAGCCGCTTCGGCCGCCAGCTCGACAAGAAAGCGGTCGGGGGCCTGCTGCCGGATACGGAACTGCCGGATCCCTGCATAGTTGTCCATGGTCTCGTAAAAATCCAGATAGGTCAGGCTGCGTCCATCCGGAAGGGTGGCGATGTCATCCTGCCGGCCGATGATCCGGTCGATCACCTGCACGCTTTCTCCTCTCTCGTCCTCCACGATTTTATAGGTGGCCAGGTCGCCCTGATCATAACGGATGAAGGGCATCAGCCAGCCGTGCAGGTCGGTGACGATGATGCGCGCCCACTGGCCCGGGGCTGCCGGATCGCCCTTGCGGTCGAGAAACTCGAAGAGGGTGCAGTCACTGATCAGGCTGAGCCCCTCCCGGCCCTTTTGCTGCCAGGCCATCACCCCCATCTCAACGGTTCCATAGGTCTCTGTGATTTCCACCCCGAAGGCTTCGCGGCAGCGACGCCTGGTCGATGCGTCGATCACCTCGCCGCCGGCAAGGAGCAGCTTGACTGCAGGGGTCTGCCGGCCGCGTCTGGCCAGTTCATCTGCGACCATGAGCAGACTGGTGCGCACGCCATAGACCACCGCCGGTCGGCAGCGCAGCAGCTCATCGGTGAGAACCTCCGGGGGCAGGGTGTAGTCGACTGCATGGCGTCGAAGCAGACCAAGCTGCTGGAGCATGCTGCGCCCTTCATCAAGCCGGCCCGGCGAGGTGAAAGAGAAGACCTTGTCGGTCGGACAGTAGCCGCTCAGCAGGAGGAGGCGCATCCATTTGGCCACCTGGATCTCGCGCTCTCGTTTTGACCGGCAGACGGTCAGAGGCATCCCTGTCGAGCCTGATGTCCGGTCCGAAAAACAGCCGGCCAGCCGGTGTGCGTAGTCCTCCTGCAGAAAATTTTCCGGTGCGGCCTTGAGCTCCTCTTTTGTCATCACCGGCAGGCGGGAAAGATCAGCGATTCCGGAAAAGTCGTGCTGGGGATCGTAGCCGGTGTGCTGCATGGCCTCGCGGTGGCGCGGCACGGTGGCGGCCGCCATCATCAGCTTGCGGACTCGGTTCTGCACAGTTCCGGCGAGGTCGGAAGAGGAGCGGCCGGAGTCAGCGAGCAACCCCAGCAGGGATGTCGTGAGAGTGATCAGGCTCAAGGCGTGGTGTTTCCTGGCATCCCGCAATAATTTAATCTCTGCGGGTTGGTCAATATTTGTGTACGCGTGTTCATCAGACCCGGCTTGATTCCCGCGACCCCTTCGGCAATTCTTTTGCTGATGGTAGAATAATTCCGGGTGCGAGTCATGGTTTCATCCGTGAGATGATGATTTTGGTTTTGCCGTTGGGATCGATGGGAATCTCCTCCACATACTCGATCCGGTATCGTATCCTCTCCATGAAAAGGTTCTGCAGCAACTCTTCAATCTGCAAGCGTTTCGCCGCATCAAGATCTGCGATTTTAAGCAACACTGTGCATGCAGCGGCCGAATCCTGTACGACCCTGAACTGCCGCATAAAGGGCAATTTTTCGAGAGCGATGTACAAGGTCGCGCCTGAAATTTTCTCTCCGTCCGGGAGGATGAGGTAATCATTATTCCGGCCTTCGATTTCAACGATAGCCGCACCCAGCCGGGTCAGCCGGTCATAGTTGCGCACCAGCACCCGGTCGCCGAGCTCCATTTTGAGGATGGGTTGGGCTTCATTGACCAGCGAGGTGACCAGCATGGAGCCGCTTACCAGACCGTCCTCGCTCTGCGGGACGATATCGGCAAGCGAGAAAAAGACTGCCCGGTAATCCGGCTGGTAGAACTCATCGAAGCGTGCGGCGATCAGGTTGGTTTCATTCGCGCCGTAAAATTCACAGTAGCGGGCGGGACGAAAGGTATCGGCCAGAAAAGCCCGGTCGGCTTTTCCACTCTTTTCCGCTCCCGGAATGAGCAGGTGCAGTTTCGGGGCGGGAAGACTTTTCTTCCTGTAATGCTCGGCGATGAGCCGGATGAAGGACTTTTGACCATAGATCACGTTGATCCGGTCTCGTTGAATCCGGCCGGCAATCTCCTGCAAGGGCATGTTATAGTGGACGACGGTGCGGTGGAATATTCCTAAACGCTGCAGAAAATAGACGTGCTCCTCCCTCTCCCTTGGTGCCAGTACGGCCATCACCCGGTGCCAGGGCCGCAGTCCGGCCCGGATGAGGTGCCACAAGGCGCGACCCTGGTCGATCTCGGTCTCCCGGTTCGTCCGGTGTATTGTGAGCGGGACGCCGGAGGAGCCGCTGCTGGTCTGCTTCAGCAGACCGTCCCGAGGCAGCCGGAGATCGAGCAACCCCGCAGAATTGCCCGCCTGCTGAAAGGCGCGGTATTCAGCCGCTGAGGTCGCGGGAAATTTGTGCACATAGTCTTCCAGCGAGGTGATGTCGGCAGGGGAAATTCCGGCATTTTCCATCTTTGCCCGATAAAAGGGCACATTCGCCCAGACATGGCGCACCAGATGGAGGATGTGTTTCTCCACCCACTCAGGTGAGGGCTTACGAAAAGAGTTCAGGTATTCCTTTATCATAATCCAATTTGTTCTCTGGTCGAATCAGGGGGAGCTAAAGCATGAACGGGATGAACCTTTTCGTGCAATTCATGTATTGCCGGTAGGGGTCACCAAAGTATTGGATGCACTCCCTTTCGTCCGCCTTGGCTGTAGCCACGAGGCTTACGCTGGCTGCAAGCCCCAGAATGAAGGAAACCCACGAAATATCCTTGAGAAATGCTCCCCAGGTAAAATAAAGCAGGGAGGCATAGAGCGGGTGGCGGATGTAGCGGTAAATTCCCGAATTGACGAGTTCTGAAGTGCTCTCGAAGGCATACAACTCGCTCTCGTTGCGGCTGCCGGATCGTTTCGCCCTGAGCAGTTGGGCTGCTCCCTGCCAGAGCAGGTAGAGCGATCCGAACAGGATCAGCCAGGAGAGCGACTGGCGGGCGGAGAAAGGTGCAGT
>JAKPUX010000358.1 GCA_029554865.1 bacterium
CTGGAGTTCTTCATCGCCAGAGAAATCGCGCCGCCGATCAGGAGTACAATTCCGAGCAATGTGGGCACAACGGCTGCGGAGATCGACTCCTTTTTGATGGCAAAGCCGGCACCGCAAACCAGGCACAGAAATACGCCGGCGACGAGATTCTTCATACCGATTTTCCTGATGGCCTGATCAAAATCGTTCATGATCTTCTCCCTGAAATATCGGAGACTATCTCCCTATCATTCTGCCTTCAGCAGGGCTGCAAGCCGCTTTTGCCACTGAATTAGTGCGCCCGCAGGGATTCGATATTGGCTTTGGCGTCAGGAACCGCGTCGAGGATGAGCCGGCTTTTATCGCAGGGGAATTCGACGCATTCCGCGCAGGTCTTGTAGTTCTTCGAAACGGCGCATGTCCGGATGGGGCACTGTTCACACCAGCCAAAGTGAGCACCCTCCTCCGTGCAGCCGACGCAGTTGATGTCGGCAGCGGTCAGAGCGGCGCTGTACTGCTGTGACCAGCGCACGGCGATATCCGCCTTTTTCGCCATATCCCCGGAGAGGGTCGCTTCACGGCACTCGCAACCGAAGCAATCCAGTCCGCAGGCAGCAACCATTTTGGGCATTATCAGACTCCTGACTTTGTTTCAGGTTCATGAGCCATCCCGGCCGCAGCAGCCATGGCAGGGCTGCCGCCGGAAGCCTCAGATTAGTATAAACAATCAGGCTGCCAATGTCAAGGAGAAAGCAGGGTCCCGGTCGACGCCAGCCCTTGATGATTGCGCTGCGTAACCCTTACTGGCACAGAGAGGCTTGATATGTTAAAAAAAATATCGGCTGTCGCATGGCTAGTGCTCTTCTCCCTCACCCCGCTTTCAGCGCAGGAAGAGAATATCCGTTTCCTGATCAACCAGTTCGGCGACGAGGATCCCTTTGTGAACGGAGAGGCCATCCTGGCCCTGGCAGCTGCCGGTGAGCAGACGGTGGACTCTCTGCTGCCGATCCTGGCTAAAGGGGATGATAACGCCCGCCGCTGCGCCGCCATCGCGCTCCACAAGATCGCTCCCAGGGGCAAACAGGCCATCCCGGCCTTGACCGGTGCCTTGAACGACAGCTCCAGCCATGTGCGCTGGTGTTCCGCCCTCGCCCTGGCAAAATTTGGAGCTGACGCCGCCGACGCTGCTGCGGAACTGGGCAAGCTCTTCCATGATCCCGACAACAATGTCCGCTGGGCCGCCTACATTGCCCTCTCCGCAATCGACCGGGTCAAGCTGAACCAGCCGCCAACCCTTGCGGAGGTGACCGGCCGGATTGAGAAAATGGCCCCCGAACTCATGAGCACACTGCATGTACCGGGGGTGGCGATCGCGCTCATCCGGGAGAGCAAGACAATCTGGACCGGCTATTTCGGCCTGGCGGATGCCAGCCGCGGGATCAAGGTTGACGCCTCCACCATGTTCGAAGTCTGCTCGATGAGCAAGCCGGTTTTTGCCTTTCTGGCGCTCAAGATGGTCGAGGAGGGGGTGCTGGATCTGGACAGACCTTTATATGACTATCTGCCCGAGGAGTTCATCGCGGATGATCCCGATTTCGGCCGCATGGTGACGGCGAGGCGGGCTCTCGCCCACTCCAGCGGCATGCCCAACTGGCGCAAGGGCGGAGAGGAGAGAATCGGCCCGCTGCCTATCTATTTCCGGCCGGGATCCAGGTTTGGCTATTCAGGGGAAGGCATTTACTATCTGCAGAGGGTGGTCGAGCGACTGTGCGGCGAGCCGCTGCAGGAGCTGGCACAAAAGCAGCTGTTCAGCAAGCTGGGACTGCGTTCGACAAGTTATATCTGGCGTGAGGAGCTGGATGGACAATTCTCAGCCGGCCATGACAGCGCCGGGCAGTGCCTCGAGGCGAGCCGCTACCACCATGCCAACGCCTCCTACACCCTGCGCAGCACGGCTGAGGAGTATGCCAGGCTGATGACGGCTATTGTCAGACCCGCTCAGCAGGAAAATTTCCTTCTCTCGGAGGAGATGAGAAAAGAGATGCTCTCACATCAGATCCGCGTCGACAGCCGGGAGGTGATGGACCGCCCAGGCCGGCATCTCGGGCTGGCCGGCTTTCGCGGCCTGGGCTGGGCGGTCGACTCGACCATCACCCATGATGTCGCCCAGCACACCGGCTCCAATCAGAGCGGTTTTCGCTGCTACGCACAGCTCGATGTCGAGGATGGCTCGGGCATGGTGATCTTGACCAACGCCCTTAACGGGGATGAGCTTTATCGCCGCCTCATCGCGGCCATCGGCGATTTCTAACTGGCTCGCTGCCTGCGGGTCCGCCGGTCACGAATAGTAGGCCATCACCCGCATGATGACATCGAAGCCCTCGAGGGTCAGGGCCTCTCGCACGCATTGCATGGCCGGATGGTCCTCCTCCAATAAGGCGTATTTCCGGTTGACCGAACCGATGACCATATTCAATCCCAGCGGCATCGCAATGGTCAGAAAGGCGCTCTCGAGGGGGCCCTTGACCGGCGAACCATCGGCTTTTTTAGACGGCAGCATCTGGGTGAAATTGCTCAGTCCGAGCGACATATTCACGCCAGCCAGCTCCTCTTCCGCATGGATCAGGGTCATAGCCTCGACCAGACGGCGCAGATCCCCGTTCATGTCGCTGGCAATCGGCGCAATGCCTGGATCGAGAATCATTTCGGAAACAGGCGCTCCCTGCATGCGCTCGCGCGCGATCTGCACCATTTCCAGCGCCGTGGCGTGATTCTGGGCTGCACTCTTGTTCATAACCATTTCCCCGGAATCATCCAGCCCCTCGGTGACGAGCAGAATCGGCATGAACGGCTGGCGGGCGAAGAGGTCGAACATCTCCAGGCGCGCCCCGGAGATCGAGTTCAGAATCGGCTTGCGGTTGCCGGCCCGTTCGGGATTGTAGGCATACAAGCCGGCGGCAGCGAGCTCGGGATCGGGGGTATCGATGGAAAGAGGCAGGGTGATGTGCTCCTGGATCCGGTGGACGACCTCCGCCATGAATCCGGGAGAACGGCGTCCGACATTGACATCGATATAGGCAGCGCCTTTTTCAGCCTGCAGCCTCGCCAGCTCGACAATTCCCGCGATATTATTCTCCTCAAAGAGGGCATGGGTGGAGGGCACCGAATCGTTGATCGACTCAGCGATGATGCTCAAACCGGGTATACTCATAATTATCATTCCTTTAAATGGTTTATTGCCTGCTCGCAACGCCCCTGCCGCAGGATTATTCCGCAGCCAGATCCCGGGCGGCGATGATCTCGTCGAAATCGTAGACGCCGGCGATGCACTGGCCCGGAGCAACGGTCAGAAAATCCTCACTCCCCCACTCTCCCATTACCAGTTTTTCGACCAGGGCGATGCTGCCCTGGAGCCGCACGCACTGCAAACCTGCCGTCCTGGCCAGTTCCTCGCAGCGTGCGGCGCCACCGGGAGGGCTGGTCTCGGGGATGTCGATGAAATAGAGGCGGTTGTCGCCGGCCGAGGTTTCTGCCGCCTCCACGAGCGTCTCCCAGATGTAGCGGGCGTTCTCCTCGCCGTACTTGTGGACATAGTCCTCGTACCTCTCCGGCAGGCCGATGGCACGGGCGATGGTGCCGGGATGGCTGGCGACGGACTCTGCAC
>JAKPUX010000363.1 GCA_029554865.1 bacterium
TTCCGCCGCCTCGATGACGTCATCGGCTGGTGCGAGGCCGAGGGGCTCTACGTCATCCTCGATTTGCACGCCGCGCCGGGGGGGCAGACCGGCGACAATATCGACGACAGCTGGGGCTACCCCTGGCTCTTCACGGACAGCGCCGCCCAGGCCACAACCATCGATCTTTGGCGGAGGATCGCCGAGCGCTGCAAGGAGCGCACCATCGTCCTCGGGTATGATCTGCTCAACGAGCCCATCGCCCACTATTTCGCCGGCGAGGCGGGTTTGAACGAGGCCCTCGAACCCCTCTACAAGCGCATGGTCAGCGCCATCCGCGAGGTGGATCCCCATCATATCATCTTCCTCGGCGGGGCGCAGTGGAACACCAATTTCGCGGTCTTCGGCCCCCCTTTCGACGCCAATCTCGCCTACACCTTTCACAAATACTGGATGCCGACTGAACAGAAGGAGATCCAGGCCTACCTCGATTTCCGCGACCGGTACAATGTGCCCATCTGGCTGGGTGAGTCGGGCGAGAACACCGATGAGTGGATTGCAGCCTTCCGCAAGCTGCTCGAGCAGCACAACATCGGCTGGAGCTTCTGGCCTTACAAAAAGATGGACTCCAGCCGGGGCATCGTCAGTTTCCCCCGGACACCCGAGTGGGATGCAATCGTCGCCTGGGTGGAAGGGCCGCGCAGCAGTTTCGAGGAGATCCGCAAGAGCCGTCCCGCGCCCGCGCTGGTGAAAAAGGCGATGGGCGATCTGCTTGAAAATATCAAATTCGTCAACTGCACCCCCAATCCCGGCTACATCCGGGCCCTGACGGGGGAGAGTGGAGGGAGCACAAAATGAAGAGACTGAACCGGTTTGTGAGGATCACCATGGCACTGTTTGTCTGCGCCGCTGCATTGACAGCTCAGGAGGATGCCGATCCCTTTCTCTGGCTCGAGGAGGTCGAAGGCGAGCGGGCCCTGGAGTGGGTCAAGGCCCAAAATGCGGCGACTATCGCGGAGCTGCAAAAACACCCCGGCTACGCAGCCCTCGAGGGTAAAATTCTCAGCGTGCTCAATTCCCGGGAGCGCATCGCCTTTCCCTCTCTGGTGGGGGAGTATGTCTACAATTTCTGGCAGGATGGAAAGAACCCGCGCGGCCTCTGGCGCCGCACCCTGCTGGCCGATTATTTCAACTCCGCTCCGGCCTGGGAGACCGTGCTCGACCTCGACGCCCTCAGCACTGCCGAGGGGGAAAAATGGGCTTTCCATGGGGCCAACTATCTTTATCCCGCCTATGACCGCTGCATGATCTCTCTCTCCCGCGGCGGCAGCGACGCGGCCGAGATGCGGGAATTCGACCTGGTGAAAAAAGAGTTCGTCGCCGGCGGATTTTTTGTCCCCCAGGCCAAGGGGGG
>JAKPUX010000191.1 GCA_029554865.1 bacterium
CGGGGATCGCCCTGAGTCTGGAGCTCGGACTCTTGAGCGATCCCCGGCACGGGGGCATCTCCAGCATGACCGACGCCGCTGATCTCGTTCATGCTGGAGATGACCCCGTGCCGGGGATCGCTCAAGAGTCCGAGCACCAGACTCAGGGCGGCCTCATGGCTGGGGATTTCGCGCGTCTGCGCGACCGGCTCTTTCCCCACCGGTTTATAGGTCAAAATGGCATCGCTGGCGCCGATGCGTTCGACCACCCCTTTAGCGAGCAGCTCGTCAGTGTCCGCTTCAATGAGCTGAAATTTAAGCGAAGAACTGCCGCAGTTGAGTACAAATATCTTCATGGAACTCCCTCGACGCGTTGCTTGTTCTGTTGATTAGGATTATCTTTCAAGATGTATAATTTATAAAATTGAACTCTAAAACCAAATGGTTTTATTTTTGTACAGTGCTGCAGGATTAGCTTGAAACTTTGCCGGAAAACCATTATGTTATTAACGCCCCTGCCCCCGCAGACCCGGGAGGGACCGAACAAGGAATACCAATAGGAGGATGCAATGGCTGAAGAACTGCTTTCCGCTGGCAAGCTCGCCAAGGAGTGGGGCGTCACCGATGCCGCCGTGAAAAAGGCGATCAAGGAACTGGGCATCGAGCCCGATGCCAAAAAAGGCGCCTGCGCCATGTACGGCAAGGCAACCGCTGCCAAAATCAAAGCGGCCCTCAAAAAATAAACAGGAGGTCCCCATGCTTTTTGCCGGTCTCGACAGTTCCACCCAGGGATGCAAGCTGATTGTCCTCGACCTTGCTGCGCAGAAGGTCATGCACCTTGACGCGGTCCATTACGACACCGACCTGGATTATGATACGCGCAACGGGGTGATCCAGGGGCTGGAAGCGGGGGCCTCTGAGTCCGATCCCCGCATGTGGATCGAGGCAATCGAACTGCTCTTCGGCCGCATGCAGGACGCCGGTGTGCCGGTGGCCGAAATCCGCGCCATCTCGGTCTCGGGCCAGCAGCACGGACTGGTGACCCTGGATGCGGAGGGACGGCTGTCGAGGCCGCACAGCAAGCTCTGGAACGACTTTAGCACCGAGGAGGAGTGCCGGCTGCTCACCGAAGCGGTCGGCGGCCCCGAGGTAATGATCGCCGAGGTCGGCAACAGCCAGCGCACCGGCTACACCGCCGCCAAGATCTTTCATCTGGTCCGCCACGAGCCCGAACTCTGGCGAAGGACGGCCACCTGCTTTCTCGTCCACAACTATGTCAACTGGTGGCTGACCGGCGGTCAGGAGGGCGGCATTCGCGTCATGGAGCCGGGCGATCTCTCCGGCATGGCCCTCTGGCACCCCGGCACCAGTCGCTGGTCCGACCGGGTGCTCGGCGCCATCGCACCTGATCTCGCCGCCAAGCTCCCCCCGGTCAGGCCCTCGGACCAGAGCATAGGCACGATCGGCCGCGCCCTGGCGGAGCGATTCGGTTTCCATCCGGAGTGCCGGATCGACGCCGGCTGCGGCGACAACATGTACGGGGCCGTTGGCACCGGCAACGTGGCGCCGGGGCTGGTGACCATCAGCCTCGGCACCAGCGGCACGGCCTATACTGTCCTCGAGGAGCCTTTCATCGACCCCAGCGGCGAAATCGCCGCCTTTCGCGACAGCACCGGGCGCCATTTCCCCCTTCTCTGCGTCTCCAATCTGGCCAACGGCTACAACGCCATCATCGCCGAGCACGGGCTCAGCCATGCCCGATTCAATGAGCTGATGGCGAAAACTCCAGCGGGCAATGAGGGCAGGATACTGATTCCCTGGTATATGGGCGAGCGCACCCCGGATGTGCCCCTGGCGGCCCCCCTCTATTTCGGTTTCGGGCTGGCCGATTTCACCGTGGAAAAGCTCGGCCGGGCCGTCCTCGAGGGCCATATCCTCAACCTCTATGACGGCTACCGCAAGATGCCGATCGAGGCGCGCGAGATCCGCCTCACCGGCGGGCTCTCCCAGTCGCCGGCCTGGTGCCAGGCCATCGCGGACATCTTCGAGACCGAAGTGGTGCCGGTCGAGGGTGAAGGGGCGGCGATGGGGGCGGCCCTGCACGCCGCCTGGGTCTACGAAAAGGAGAACGGACGGAAGGTTGCCCTTGCTGACCTGGTGCAGCCCTTCATCCAGCTGCGCGAAGCCATGCGTAAAAAGCCGGATCCCGCTCATCTCGACCTCTACCGGCCGATGAAGCAGGCCTTTTTCGCCCTCAGCGCCCGGGTGCGCGGAATGGCTGGGTCCGAGGATCCCTTCCTCTGGCGCCAGCGCATGCAAATCCAATCCTGAAGGAGGCGGGCACGACATGAAAAGAGTACTGCACTGGCTGGTGGCCATCTTCATCCTGCTGGGCGTGGTCTGGCTGCTGCGCTCCTGGCTCATGAGCCGGGTCTTTTATCAGCCTGACTGGTACCGCGACCAGCAGGCGGCGGATGCAGATTGGCGAAATCCGCCGCAACCTTCCGCAGCCCGGGAGGAGAGTCCTGCGACCGCTGTGCAGCCGGAGGCCGGCACAGAAAACGAGCCGGCCGGCGGTCTGCCCGAATTCCCGCCGCTACCGCAGCCGCAGGCTCCGGTCGCTGAGCCTGACCGCACCAACCGTGAGGGCGTCTCCGCAGCGGAGGCGCCGCGCACTCCCGCCGGCCGCGCACTCACTCCCCTGCAGCGCGCCCTCGAGCAGAAGGGCACGATGCGCATCAGCGCCGACGAATTCGTCCCCATGCTGCTGGCGGAAATGGCCGGCCAGGACGATTTCGATCCCTATGATGTTGTGCGCGGGGCCAAGACCACCATCCATCGCGACCGTATGATCATCGAGATAATGGTCAATCTCGAAAAATTCCCCGCCGATCAGCTCACCCCGGAAGGGAAGCGCATTTTCGACCAGATCAGCGGACTGCTGCCCGCGAAGGCCTTGCAGCAGGTCTATTTCAAGGGCGATCTCCGGCCGGTGGCGTCGGGCAAGCGCATTGTGCTCACGGAGGCCTCGACGATCAGCGTGGGGCGTTTCAATTTCAGTC
Organism: bacterium; assembly: GCA_029554865.1. Classification (GTDB taxonomy): domain Bacteria; phylum Zhuqueibacterota; class Zhuqueibacteria; order Residuimicrobiales; family Residuimicrobiaceae; genus JAKPUX01. Next base: position 3,042 of record JAKPUX010000191.1, read on the forward strand.
TCGCCGATCTCAGAAAGCGTTTTCAGATCGATCCCGCCATCGACATGAGCCATTTCGCCTTCAGCCGCTTCGAGCTGCAGGAGGGCTCCATCGTGCTGCAGCGGTAGCCGGCAGCTGCGGGGAGGAAAAAATGAAGACCATGCAGGGCGATGGCGGAGAGGTCATCACTATCACCTCGATCGATGATCCGCGCATCGCCGATTACCGCCTCCTCCGCGACCGCGCCCTGATGCAGGAGCGGGGCCTCTTCATCGTCGAGGGAGAGAATCCGGTGCTCCGCCTGCTCGCCAGCCCTTGCCGCACTGCCTCCCTCTTCGTCAGCGAAAAACGGCTCGGCCGCATCGCCCCCTTTGTCCCGGCCGGCACCCCTCTCTATGTCGCCCCTGAAGAGCTCCTTGCCCGGGCCCCCGGTTTCACCTTTAACCGCGGCGTCATCGCCTGCGGGATCCGTCAGCCCCTGCCTGCGCCGGAGCAGCTGGTGGTGCAGCTGCGGCCCCCTGCCCTTGTCGTGGTCTGTGCGGGGATTGGCGACGCTGAAAACCTCGGCCAGATCGTACGCACCTCCGCCGCCCTCGGCGCCGGGGCTCTGCTCATCGGAGAGGGGACCATCGATCCCTTTTACCGGCGGGTCATCCGCGTCTCGATGGGGGCCTTGTTCACCCTCCCCATCGCCGAGGGCGGAGACTTGCGCGCAGCCCTGCCCCTGCTGCGGGATGCGGGTTTTCGCCTCTACGCCACCCACCTCTCCCCCGACTCGACCCCTCTGGAGGAGAGCCGGCCTGCCCCCCTGAGCGCGATCCTCCTCGGCAACGAGGGCAGCGGCCTGCCCCCCCAACTCACCGCGCTCTGTGATGAGCGCATCACCATTCCCATGACGCGGGGCGCCGATTCCCTCAATGTGGCCGCCGCAGCCGCTATCGTCCTCCATCACTTCCGCAGGTGAGCCCTGCAGCGCACTGAGGCAGCCCCCGGCGGCCTCGCGGCCAAATTGCTTGGTTTTCTCGTCCGGAATCGGTATCTTTTGGGACGTAAACCACCTCATTTACAGGAGAAGAAAGTGGCTGCCAAACAATACGACCAGGCGCCCGCCCTGGCCATCGACACCCAAAAGAGCTACCTCGCCCGGCTCGAGACCAGCCGCGGCATCATCGAACTGGAGCTCTACCCCCAGTATGCCCCGAAGACGGTCAACAATTTCGTCTTCCTCAGCCGTGAGGGTTTTTACGACGGCGTCACCTTTCACCGTGTCATCGCCGATTTCATGATCCAGGGCGGCGATCCGACCGGAACCGGCCGCGGTGGTCCCGGCTACCGCTTCGAGGATGAATTTCGCGGCAATCCCCTCACCCATGAGACCGGGGTAATCTCCATGGCCAACGCCGGACCGGGCACCAACGGCAGCCAATTCTTTATCACCCACTCCCCGCAGCCCCATCTCAACGGGCGCCATACCGTCTTCGGCAAGGTGGTCAAGGGGCAGGAGGTGGTGGATGGTGTGCGTCAGGGCGACATCATCACCCGGGTAACCATCGAGGAAAAGTAGGCCGGCAGCCGCGTGGAACAACCCCGCAAAATATCCTTTTACACCCTGGGCTGCCGGCTGAACCAGGCCGAGACCGCGGCCCTGCAGAACCGCTTCAGCGAGGCAGGCTATGAGATCGTCGATTTCAGGGAGCCTGCGGATGTGGTGGTGATCAACACCTGCACGGTGACGGAGAACGGCGACAACGATACGCGGCGGCTCGTGCAGCGCATCCATCGCGCCCAGGCCCGCGCACGCATCGCCCTCATCGGCTGCCAGTCGCAGATGCAGGGCGAGGCCCTCTGCCGCCTGCCCGGGGTCAGTTGGGTGGCCGGCAACGCCGTCAAGATGGAGCTGCCGGAGATTATCCGCAGGCACAGTGAGGGGCCTCCCTTGCTGATCGCCCCTCCCCCCGGCCGCGGACGCTTTACCATGCCGGCCCCGGCCATCGATCGCAGCCACACCCGCGCCAATCTCAAGATCCAGGACGGCTGCGATTTTTTCTGCTCTTTCTGCGAGATCCCTTATGCCCGCGGCCGCAGCCGCAGCCGCGAGTTCGATGACCTTATGGGCGAAGCCCGGCAGCTTATCGCCGCCGGCCACCGTGAAATCGTCCTCACCGGAGTCAATATCGGCACCTGGAGCGGGGAGGGCCGGCAGCTGGCCGATCTGCTCGGCGCCCTGACCGGGTTGGCGGGGCTGGAACGCCTGCGCATCTCCTCGATTGAGATGACCACCGTACCGGAAGAGATCTTCCAGCTCATGCAGAGCACCAGCCTCTGCCGCTTTCTCCATATCCCCGTCCAGAGCGGCAGCGACCCCATCCTCAAGGCGATGCACCGCCGCCACAGCGCAGCCCAGTTCGCGGAGCTGATCCGCCGCGCCGCCGCAGAGGTGCCGGAAATCTGCCTGGGCACAGATATCCTCACCGGTTTTCCCGGCGAGACCGAAGCTCTTTTTGCGGAGACCTGCGACCTGCTCGAAGCCCTTCCCCTTGCCTATTTCCACGTCTTCAGCTATTCGGAGCGCAGCCACGCCCGCAGCCGACTCCTCCCCGGCAAGGTGAGCGAGGAGGTCAAGGCGGAGCGCAGCGCCCGGCTGCGCCGGCTCAGCCTTGAAAAACGCCATGCCTGGTTCCGCCGCTTCCTCGGCACCCACCAGCTCGTCCTCTTCGAGGAGGAGAAAAAGGGCGTCTGGAGCGGCGTGACCGACACCTTTATCCGGGTGCGCGTACGCAGCGCCGGCAACCTGCACAATCAGCTGCGCCCCGTCCGCCTCGAAAAAATCGAGGAACTCTCGGTATTTGGGACCCTCATCACAGCGTGATAAAAATCTATGGATCGAAAGTGAAGCACCCGGCGTGAAAGTATATATCGAAACCTATGGCTGTCAGATGAACGAATATGACAGCGAGATCATCCGCGCCATTCTGGACGAGGCCGATCTGGAGAGCACCGATGCCCCGGAGCAGGCGGATGTGGTGCTGATCAACACCTGCGCCGTGCGGGAACACGCCGCCTTGCGGGTGGTCAACCGCATCCATGAGATCCGCCGCCTGCCCAACGGCGCCAGGCTTCGCCTCGGCGTGGTCGGCTGCATGGCCACAGGACTGAAGAAGCAGCTGGGCGGAAACCGCCGGCTGCCGGTCGACTTTTTCGCCGGTCCGGACAGCTACCGCCGCCTGCCCGGGCTGATCACGACCGCTGCAGCGGAAAAAAAAGAACTCTACGCCGCCGAGCTCTCCGACTTTGAGACCTATGCTGACATCTACCCCCTCCGCCGGGGCGGTGTCAACGCCTGGATCGCAGTGATGCGCGGCTGCAACAACTTTTGCTCTTTCTGCATCGTCCCCTTTGCCCGCGGCCGCGAACGCAGCCGTTCGCCCCGGAGCATCACCGATGAGGTGCGCCGCCTCGCTGCCGATGGCTTTTGCCAGGTGACCCTGCTGGGACAGAATGTCAATTCGTATCGTTATGAGCAGCACGACTTTGCCGCCTTGCTCCGGGAGGTGAGCCGGATCGAGGGCATCAAGCGGGTGCGTTTCACCTCGCCCCATCCCAAGGATTTTCCCCTCCACCTCGTGGAGGTGATGGCCGAAGAGCCCGGTATCTGCAAGCACATCCATCTCCCCGTCCAGGCGGGCAGCGACCGCATCCTCAAGCTGATGCGGCGCACCTATACCCGAAGCGACTTTCTCACCCTGGTGGAGAAGATCCGCGCCCTCATCCCCGGGATCGGCCTCACCACCGACATCATCGTCGGTTTTCCAGGCGAAACCCCCGGCGAGTTCGATGAAACCTTCTCCCTCTTGCAGGAGGTCGAGTTCGATGCCGCCTACATCTTTCAGTATTCAGAGCGGCCCGGCACCCTGGCGGCGAGAAAATATGCCGACGACGTTTCCGGCGAGGAGAAGAGCCGGCGCTCAGTCCTGCTCAACGCCCTGCAGAACGGGATTTCGCTGAAAAAAAAGCGCGCCCGCATCGGCCGCATCGAGAGGGTGCTGGTCGAGCAGGCCGGGACGCGCAAGTCCCGCGCAGAGAGCCAGGGGCATACCGACGACAACCACCTGGTGATCCTGCAGGAGGGGAACTTTACGGTGGGCGAAATGGTGGATGTGCGCATCCACGACGCCACCGCCCATGTGCTCAAGGGCCGGCCACCGCTCTAAAAACTCCTCCGCATCCCTGCGCGGCTGCCGTATATTTATCTAGCCGGAGGAAGAGAACAAAGCCGGCCCGCTTTCCGGACCGCGCCTCCGCCACATCGCACCTCTTTGACACGAGGAAGAGTTTGAAAAACCTGAAACTGATCCACGCCGCCGGTCTTCTGCTCGCCCTGGTCCTGCCCCTGCGCGGTGCCGATCCCGATTCGGCCGCGCTCAAGCTGCATCGCGAGCTGCTGACCATCGACACTCACTGCGACACTCCCCTGCATATGCTGGATACGACCTGGGATATCGGGGCCGTCCACCCGTCGGGAACGCGCGACCGTGGCAAGATCGACCTGACGCGTATGGAGAACGGCAACCTTGACGCCCTCTTCTTTGCCGCCTTCGTCTCCCAGCGTGCCCTGACCGAACAGAACTACCGAGAAGCCCGCGCCGCTGCCGAACATCTGATCGGGCTGACCGAGGGCATGCTGAAAAAATACCCCGACCGCATCCGCCTTGCCGCCACCCCTGCCGAGATCCGCCAGAACGAGCGCGACGGCGTACTCAGCGCCTGCGTCGGCATCGAAAACGGCTTCGCCCTCGGCCACGACCTGGCCGCCCTGCAGGCCTTCCGCGCGCGCGGGGTGCGCTACGTCACCCTCTGCCACACCCGCGACAACGATATCTGCGATTCCTCTACCGATCCGGGCGCCGATAGCTGGGGAGGCCTCAGTCCCTTCGGACGCCAGGTCATCGCCGAGATGAACCGGCTCGGCATTCTGGTCGACCTCTCGCACGCCTCCGACGAGGCCTTTTTTCAGGCCCTCGCGGCATCGAAAACCCCGATCTTCGCCAGCCATTCCTGCGCCCGCGCCCTCTGCAACCATCCCCGCAACCTCAGCGATGAGATGCTCAAGGCCCTCGCCGCCACGGGAGGGGTGATGCAGATGTGCATCCTCAGCGAATATGTCAAGGCCATCCCCGCCAACGCCCGCCGCGAGGCGGCGCAGGATTCCCTCGACGCCATCTATGGAACCTGGGAATCCCTCAGGGAACCGGTTGCTCGCAAGGCCAAGCGCGAGGCCTGGAACGAGGTCGACCGCTTATATCCGCGCACCCTTGCGACGGTCGCTGATGTCTGCGACCATATCGACCATGTCGTCAAGCTGGTGGGGATTGACTATATCGGCATCGGCACCGACTTTGACGGCGGCGGGGGGGTGAATGGTTGCAACGAGGTCTCGCAAATGTGCAATATCACTGCCGAGCTGCTGCGGCGCGGCTACAGCAGGGAAGACCTGGCCAAAATATGGGGGGGCAACTTTTTACGCGTCTTTACCCGCGCCCTGGAGGCCGCTGAAGCAGAGTAATGAAAAAAATCGATCCCAACCTCCTCGCCATCGCCTTCACCGAGCACGACCTCTGCACCCGCTGCGGCACCTGCGCCGGGGCCTGCCCGGTCGGAGCGATCACCCTGGATGAAAACTTTTTCCCGGTGCTCAGTGCCGACGCCTGCACCGAGTGCGGACTCTGCGCCCGCGTCTGCCCCGGCGGCAGGGTCAACTTCCTCGACCTCACCGAACTCACTTTCGGCCACCGCAATCCTGCGACCCGCTTCGACGGCCATGTCGTGGCCACCTACGTCGGTTATGCCGGCGATAAACAGCTGCGCCGCGGCGGCGCCGGCGGCGGGGTGATCACCGCCCTGATGTGGGACCTGCTCCAGCGCGGCCTCGTCGACGGCTGCATCGTCACCCGCATCAAACCGCAGCAGCCCTGGCTCGGGGAGGTACTGATTGCGCGCTCCCGGGAGGAGCTGCGCGCCAGCCAGCAGTCCAAGTATATCATCATTCCGGTCAACGAAATCCTCGCTGCGGTGCGCGACACCCCGGGCCGGTTCGCCTTTGCCGGGCTGCCCTGCCAGGTGCACGGCTTGCGCCTGCTCTGCGCCGAATCCCCCGCCCTCAAGGAGAAGATCCGGGTGGTCATCGGCCTATTTTGCGCCTCCTCCCTCGAGCCCTATGTCGCACGCGAAATGCTGACCTGCCGCGGCATCAAACCCGATCAGATCCGCGGCTTCGAGTTCCGCGGCGGGGCCTGGCCAGGGAAGATCCGCGCCACCCTGCGCGACGGACGGATCAAACAGCTCCACTATTCCAATTTCAAGGACGGGGCGATCAACTACCTCACCTATCTCTTCAGCCCGCCGCGCTGCCAGACCTGCATCGACGGCGCCGCCGAGTTCGCCGATATTTCGGTCAGCGACGCCTGGACACGGGACGAGTTCGGCAACTACTGCTTCGAATCCCATTCCAAGCTGCTGGCACGCACCCCGCGTGGGGTCGAGGTGATGAAAGAGGCCATCGCCTCAGGAGCCCTGGTGGCCAGCGATGTGACCGCCAACCGCGCCTACCAGACCCACAAGCTGCACACCCAGAAGAAGGGGCTGAACTCACCCCTGCGGGTGGGCCGCCTGCGCGGGGCCGGCAAGATTGCCCCCCTCTACGACCGGCCCGCGCCCGAGGCTTCCGCCCGCGAGGTTCTCGCCGAACGGATGGAGTCTGCCATCATGGCCCTGGGACGCGTGCGCTCCATCCGCCTCCCCCTCTTCAAGTTTCTCACATCGCGCTACGGCATCCTCTTTGTAAAGATCAGGCAATGGAGAAAAAGCCGGAAATACCGCCGCAAATAGCGGCCCATGACCGGGGAGGCCAGCTGTGAAATCCCCTTTCCGCCGGCTCATTCCGGTGGCCCTCTGGTTATTGCTCTTCTCCCCCCTCTCCCCTCCCGCGGCCGGGCAGACCGGCCAGGAGGAGGGGCAGCCCCTCAAGGAACTCCGCTTCGAGGGCAATGACCACTTTTCGGATGGCGAACTGCGCGAACAGCTCTTCCTGGTCGCACGCACCGGCCTGGCCCGCCTCCAGTTCTGGCGCAAGGGCCCGGTTTACCGCGAAAGCACGGTGCAGCGGGACCTGCGCGGGCTGCTGCGTTTTTATCAAAGGGAGGGGTTCATCCATGCCCGCATCGAGGCCGCCAGCTCGTTCATTTCCCCCTCCGCCGTGCGCCTCACCTACCAGATCAATGAGGGGACACGGGTCGCCATCGCCTCCGCCCAGGTCCGCCTGGCCGATTCGAGCCGGGCAGTGGTGGAGGTCTGGGAGAAGGCGAGGGTGAAGATGATCACCCAGAGCGGCTCGGGCTATAGCGACGCGGCCGTCCAGAACGATATGCGGAGCCTCAACACCCTCTTCGCCAACCAGGGCTACGCCTATGCCGAGACACGGGTGCAGCCCCGGCTGGAGGATCAGGACCGCATCGTCCAGCTCCTTTATGAGGTCGATCCCGGCCCCCGCTGCCTCTTCGGCCCGGTCACCATCCTTGGAGACAGCATCATCAGCCCGCGCACCATTGAAAAACAGATCGCCCTCCGACCCGGTCGGCCCTACAGCCAGAAAAACCTTGAAAAAAGCCAACGCCAGATCTACCAGCTCGGGGTATTTCAGTATGTCACCGTCAAGGCGATGCTCGATTCCATGGAAAATCCCCTCCTCCCCGTCGTCATTCAGGTCAAGGCCGCCCCGCCCTGGACCATCAAGACCGGCATCGGCTACGGCATGGAGGAGCGGCTGCGCCTGCTGGTTGATATCCGCAAGCGCAGCTTCCTCGGCGGCGCCCGCAGGCTGGACCTCTATCTGAAGCACAGCAGCCTCGAACCCTATTCAATCGATCTCAGAATCACCCAGTTTGGCTTTCCGGCTCCCCAGACCAGCCTGCTCCTCAACCCCTTCTTCCTGCGTCAGCAGGAGCCAGGCTTCACCGTCGACCGCACGGGAGTCAACCTCGCCCATCAACAGCGCTTCGCCACCTATACCGACGGCTCTCTGCGCTATACCCTCGAGCAGGATTATCTCAAGGTGAGCGCCCTGACCCGGGAGCAGACCCTCGACAGCAGCCGCATCGCCCTCTATCACAAATCCTATTTCACCCTTGCCATGGCGCGGGACAACTCCCTCCCCCTCTTCTATCCGCGCAAGGGGCTCTATACCGCCGCCACCGTCACCTGGGCCGGAGTTGGATTCCAGAGCGATTTCCATTTTCTCAGGCTGCTCGGGGAGGTGCGGCACTATCAGCGTGTGGGCCGCACCAGCGTCCTGGCGACGCGGATAAAGGCTGGTTCGCTGCGCCGGCTCGGGCCGGACCGCTTCACCCCCATCGAGGAGCGTTTTTTCACCGGCGGCGCCTCCTCGGTGCGAGGCTGGGGCCACAGCGAGATCGGTCCCAAGAACAGCGCCGGCCTTCCCATCGGGGGCAACAGCCTGCTTGAACTGGGGGTCGAACTGCGCCGGGAGTGGGCCGGGCCCATCTCCGGCGCCCTCTTTTTCGATGCGGGCAATGTCTGGCCGCGGCTGCACGGCCACAACCTCGGGGATCTCTGCACCGCCGCAGGCGCCGGGCTGCGCTATCGCACGCCCATCGGACCGATCCGGCTCGATTTCGGTTGGCCCCTCAATCGCAGCGGCAAGGGCGTCCAGTTCCATCTCAGCGTCGGTCAGGCCTTTTAGGAAAATGTCATGCGCCGTTTCCTCAAAATAACCGCAATCCTGCTCATGCTGGCCCTGGCCGCCGGCCTCGTTGCCCTGGGCATCCTCTATCAGAGCGGCGACCTCCACCGCCGCGCCCGGGAGGCCGTTGTTAAACTGGCCACCGGGGCGTTCGACGGTGAAATCGAGTTCGGCCGCATCAGCGGCTCCCTGCTGCAAACCCTGCAGATCGAGGATCTCCGCCTCTTCAGGGGGGCCGATACCCTCCTGCAGGTCGACACCCTGCGCTGCCGCTGGCGCCCCATCAGCCTGCTCTGGGGTCACCTCACCCTGCACCGCGTCGAGTTCATTGGCACGCGCATCGCAGTGCATCAAGCGGGCGACGGGAGCTGGAACTACGAGCGCTATCTCAGGAATGCGGGCGAGCCCTCCGGCCGGGAGTGGACCCTGCAGCTCAAATCCCTCCGCCTCCGCGACACCGCCGTGCGGGTGCAGCCCGCCGGCGACAGCCCCGCCCCGGTTGTCCTCCGCATCCCGAATCTCGCCGCCGGCGCCCGCCTCTCGCCCGCAGGTTGGCGGATTGGGCTCGAAGAGGCGGAGGTCTCTCTCCCCTCTTACGGTATCAGGATTACCCGAGTGCAGGCTAAAGCTGCGGGCAACGAGCGCGGCCTTGTTTTGGACCTCTCGCACCTTGAAACCACCGCCTCCCGCATCAAGGGCAGCCTTGAGGCCGCATTCGGACCCGGCGCCCCCGTGACCATCACCCTGCACGCTGATTCTCTCGCCGCCGCTGATATCGCCCCACTGACCGGATGGTCACCCCCCTTCGCCAGGATGGGGATTGAGATACGCGCTGCGGGCTATCGCGATTCCATCGCTGTCGAAGTGAAGGCCGGTGCTCCCGAGGGGAACGCGGAGTTGAAGGGCTGGTTGAAACCGGCGGAAGCCGCTGCCGGCCGGTTGATCCTTGCCGGAGTGCAAACCGCAGCACTGCTGGGGAGGTCGGGAGAGCTCCGCGCTGTCGTCGACTTCGCCGGCAGCGGCTTCAACCCGGCGGAGGCGCAGTGGCAGGCCAGGGGCAGGATGCACCATTCCCTTCTGGACACCCTCGCTCTCGGGGAGATCGGCTTTGATGCGCACCTCGCCGGCAGCACCCTCTCCCTGCTCGCCGATGCCCCGGCCGGGCACGGCCGGATCAGGGCCTCCGGCCGGCTCCGGCTGGAGCAGGATCCCCAGTATGACCTGCACCTCACCACCGAAGGGGTGAATCTGGCCGACTGGAGCGAGCGCCCCGGCCTGGCGAGCAGCCTCAACCTCGATCTCCACCTTGAAGGCCGTGGCCTCAACGGCGCCGGAGCCCGCGCCTCGGCCCGCCTCGCCGGCCACCCCTCCGTCATCGCCGGCTTTGTTGTCGACAGCCTCTATGCCGCCGGCTGGATCAAGCCCGCCGGCATCGAACTCGATACCCTCCAGCTCACCGCCCCGGGCCTGAAGGCGGAGGGCAGGGGCAGCTGGAGCACGGATGGCCCCCTCAGCGCCGGCCTGACCCTCACCCTCACAGAACACACCAGCCTCCCGGAATGGCTCGGCGCCGATTCGATGCGCCTCAATGGCACCGTGCTGGCCGCCCTCTCCGGGACGACCGATTCCCTCGCCCTCAGCGCCACCGCCCGCCTGCGTGAGAGCGCCTACGAGGCCTTCCGGATCGGGAAAATCACCGCCGACCTCGACGGGCTCTGGAACGGCCGCCCCCAGGCTGCGCTACGGCTCTCCGCCGCCTCCCTGCACAGCGGCGAAAGCGCCCTGGCCGACTCTTTCTACGTCGACGGCCGCTACGACGATGGGCTCATCAGCGCCGAGAGCGCGATTACCTTGACCAACAGCCTCAGCGCACGCATCGTCCTCCAGGCCGCCCGAGGAGATTCCCTCTGGGAGTTCAAGGTGCCCGGACTGGAACTCCGGGAACACAGCGGCCTCTGGCGCCTGGACGAGGCCACTCCTAAACTCACCCTCGGCGACAGGAGCCTGGCCCTCGCCGGCCTGACCCTCCGCCGCGGAGAGGAACGCATCGAGCTCGGCGGCACCCTTAGCCTTGATGACAGCCTCGACTTTATTCTTAACCTCGAGAAGATGGATTTGCAGCGCTGGAGCAGCCTCTTGCCCGGTCTGCCCGCCCTGAGCGGCGCCCTCAATATCCATTCCACGCTCCAGGGCACCGCCTCCTGCCCCCGCATCGTCACCACCATCCGGGCCGAAGCGCTCAAGGTGGCCGGGCTGCCCCTGGCCACCCTCCAGTTCAGCAGCCTTTTCGAGGACAGCCTGCTGATCTGGGACGGTACCCTCACCCAGAGCGCCAGCAACACCCTGCTCTTCAGCGGCCTCCTCCCCCTGCGCCTGCGCTGGCCCCTGCCGCAGATCCTGATCGCTGACACGGATTCGATCGATATCGCCGTTCGCACACGGGAACTGCAGTCCGGCCTCCTCTCCGCCTTTCTGCCCGGTATCGATCTGCGCGGCACCCTCAGCGGCGATCTCCTCCTCACCCATACCTGGAAAGAGCCGCGGCCCGGCGGCTACCTGGAACTGCGCAACGGCTCCTTCATCGCCCCCTATCTCGGCAGACCCTACGCACCCATCACCGCCCGCATCGAGCTTGAACCCGACAGGATCGTGCTCAGCCGCCTGAATGCCACCGGCGGCGAGGGCCGCCTACAGGGCGATGGCTTTTGGCGCTTCGACCTCACTGACAAGGGTCTGGAGTTCGGGGAGATGCTGCTGCGCCTCAAGAGCGACCGCTTCACCGCCGCCGATGGCCCCGAGATTACCCTCGTCCTCGACGGCACCGTGGAGCTCTCCGGCCTCCCGGCCGGGCCGCTGTTCAACGGCGCCCTGCGCATCGAACGGTCCCGCATCGACCTGCCCGCCTTCACCGAATCCCCCTCCACCCTGATGCAGGCGGACCTTCCCCTGCTCATGGTCACTCGCGGCGACACCGCCAGCCAGAGCTATGACCGCAAAATCCTCCAGCCGGCCTGGCTGCCCCTCGTCGAACGCTTGCGCGGCTCGATCCGCCTTGACATCCCCCGTAACACCTGGCTGCGCAGCCCGGAGATGAACATCGAGATCTCCGGCAAACTCGACCTCGCCAAGGAGGGCGAACAGTTCGGCCTCTTCGGCTCCATCGAGATCGTCCGCGGCAACTATGACCTCTTCAGCCGCCGCTTCGACATCAAGGAGGGCCGTCTCACCTTCGCCGGCGGGGACAATCTGCCGGAGATGACCCTGCAGGCGGACCACCTCTTCCGCTCACAGGACAAAAGCAAACACACCCTCAGCCTCACCGCCTCGGGCGAGCTGCGCAAGCCGCTCCTCAGCTTCACCCTTGATGACCAGCCTATTGCCGAGAGCGACGCGGTCTCCTATCTCGCCTTCGGGCGCAGCTTCGCCGATCTCACCCACGGCGAGAGGAACGACCTGGTAGCCTCGCAGCTGCAGATCAGCGGCGACGCCTTCAGGCAGATGCTCGCCGGACAGATCGCCGGGGAGGTGACCCGCTCCCTCCAGCAGACCCTCGACCTGGATGTGATCGAATTCAGGGGCGACCAGAACTGGCGGCAGTCGACGGTGGTCGTCGGCAAATACCTGACCAACGACCTTTTCATCAGCTACGAACGCCAGCTCAATTTCAAGCGCACCAGCGAGGTGGCGCCCGAACAGGTGACCCTGGAATACGAGATCATCCCCTCCCTTTTTCTCCAGGCCACGCGCGGAGATGAAAACAGTACGGGAATCGATCTGATTTACAAGTGGGAAAAATAGAAAAACAGGGGAAGGCCTGCAGCCGTAAAAGGACGGGGCCGCAGGGGGAAGGGGCTAATCGGCGTCAGGCAGGAAAAGAGCCATCTGCAGCCTGGTGGGGATGGCCCGATAGATCGCCTTGGCGTCCTCGCGGCTGACCACCACCTCTATCCACAGCTTGTGATCGGGCAAATTCTTGCGCTTCAGATTCCGGATCGTCGTCCGGGCCTCCGCAAAAATCCTCTCCATATCAAAGGCGAATTTTTTCTTGAACTCACTGCTGCTGCTCGGCGGCTGCTCCTGCTCGATGCGAACCGTGAGGTTGCGGTTGAACTCCAGGGTGAAATGGACATCGTTGTTCTCGATCGGGATCTCCTGGCCGGCCATGGCCTCAGCCTCGATGGTGTCCTTGGGGGCATCCATGATGCGGATGGGGGCCTTGGGAATGGTGGCGGACTCGCTCAGGAGCTGGAAGGGGGGGTAGAGCCAGGTGTGGAGTGAGTCGAGCCGGGCGACGTGGGGGATGGCCTGGCTCATGCGGAAGGAGCTGACCCGGCACTTGCGCACAGGCACCCCCTTGATGAGCAGATTGACCAGGCTGTCGCGCAGATTGATGGCCAGCATGACCGAATCCTTTTTGGCCAGATCAAGGAGAAGATTGGCATAGGTCTCCTCGAGCCGGAGGGCATCCATCTGCTCCGCCATCTCGCGCGTGGGCGCCGCCCCGCCGCTGCCGCCCGCGGCGGCGCGCATATTGCGCATCCGCAGGGAGGTGGAATCGACCACCTTTTGCACCGGCAGGATCACCAGCGGCACGGCGACAATGAGCACCGGCAGCACAAAGGCGAAGATAAAGACCAGCTGCGCGGGCAGGCGATTCTTGAAAAAGGGCAGCAGATTCAAGGATGAACTCTCTCCAATGGGACAGAAAGCGACTTAGTAAATGAACACCTTCGAACCGGTATTCATATTTTTGGCGACCACCTCGAGATCCTCATCCCCCAGACGAACACAGCCGTGGGTGACCGGCATGCCAAGAAAGCGTTTGTAAAGGGTGCCGTGGATGAGATAGCCGTCGCCAAGGGCGAGGGCATAGTCGCCCAGCACTCCAGACTCGTAGCGCAGGGGGGAGTCCCGCGGCGGGATCGGCCGCCCCTCCTCGACAAAGGCCCAGTCCGGCATGTACCAGACCGGCTTGCGCATCTTGTTGAGCACCCGGAACTGGCCGCGCGGGGTGCGGAAGATCCACTGCTTGTTGCGGCTGGCGCGCAGCAGGACGTAGCTGCCGGTGGAACAGACCCCCTTGTGCAGCAGCTGGTCATCCTGCATGAGAAAGATCTGGTTGCCCGAGGTGTCGATGACCAGCCAGGGCTCCCTGGGGATCAAGGCTGCGATCTTTTTCTGTTTGGCCTGCACGGTCCGGGCCGCTTTCGCCAGTTCTTTCTCGTAGAGCTGCATATCGGCGCTGGCGTCGACGCGGACAAAGTTCTCCCTGGGCGCGAGGCGGAAGAGGGCATCGCGCAAATCCGGGGCATAGATGAAGACAAAAAAGGCAGCCAGGAGGCCGAACAAAAGGCCGAAAAATAGGGCCGAACCGATCTTCTTCTCGGTCTTTTCGGGCTCATAATCGTCGAAGGAGAGATCGGGTTCCTGCCTGGAGCTCTCCCTGGTCTGCGGACGGAAATCCTTGCGAACTGTGCGTTTCATAGTGCCTGTAAAAGGGACGTTAACCTGCAACCGGCGCCCCCGCTGGTGCCGGGTTATTTGGCCGTGTTCTGCCCTTTGCCGTCGGGTGCCGCGCTGTTTTCACTGTAGGCGGTGCTGATACCCCGCAGCGAGCCGACGATGGTGACCGGGGTCCCCTCGCCCACCATGCTGTACAGGGTATCCATATCGCGATTGCGCAGGGCGACGCAGCCCGCCGTCCAGTTGGCGCCCTTGCCCCCGTCACCGTGGACCTCGATGAGGCCGCCGATGCCGGCGTTACGAGCAATATCGCCACGCGCCTGCGCCGCGCGGAACTGGGCCACATCCTCGGCATTGGGATAGTTGATCTCCAGGGCCTTGTAATAGGCGGTGCGATGCCCCGATTTCTTGCGCTTGACGTGGTATAACCCCTCCGGGGTCGCCCCGTCGCCGCGCTGCCGCTTGTGCCCCAGCCAGTTCGGCCCGAGCTCGACGGGAAACTCCGCCGTTTTGACGCCGTTGCGGTAGACATGACAGCGATGGGCCAGCTTGTCCACGATGATCACCGGCTCGTTCTTCTCGGCCGACCAGCGGATGGTCTGCTGCACCCATTTGCGCCATTTGGGGGCGTTGACAAAATAGCCGTTGAGGATCTGCGTCACCTCATCCCCGGCGCTGCCGATCTTTTTGGAGGCGATCTGATAGCGGGCGACGGCGCGGCGAAAATCCCCGCGCTTGAAGGCCTCTTCACTCTCATAGATGGCCAGTTCGCTGAAGGCGATCTGCTGGCGCACCTGACCCTCCATCGGCATATCCGCAAACTGGCTGCGGATATCGGCGATCCGCTTCTTGGTCAGATTGATGCCGGTCGCCGCTACCCAGCGCAGGCTGTCGCGCAGGGTCACTGAACGCATTGCCGCATATTCAGCCATGTCGCTCGCCTTTTGCGCCATGGTCTCGACGCGGCTGAAATTGCGGTGATACATCCAGCGCTGATTCTCCGAAGCCCACATCAGGCGGGACTGCTCCAAATAATGTTCGGCCATGCGCAGTTGGTCCGGGGCATAGACAGCGGCCTGGAGCTGGCGGGCCCGGGCGACATCCCTGCGCGCCTCATCGAAGCGGGCCACCGGCGGCTTGTTGGAAAACTGCACGATCAGACTGATGGTGCCCAGGACGAGCGCCAGGACAAGATTGATGATCAGAAACCAGTTTTTTTCGGGCGGGGCAGGCTTGGCTGGTTTGGCGTAACGGTTATACTCGTACAGCATGCTTCACTCAATTAATGCCAGAATACCAGAAAATCGGGGCCAGCGAAAGGAAGTCAGAGACGCATCCACCGCTTGGGTCAAAGAACAACCCCGGCACGGATTGAAAACAGAAAACCTCAGCCCGCGAAGCGCTGCTTGCACGGACTGAGGTTTGTAATCAACACTCAGTGGAGAGTGAAGGACTAGCGGCCGAGCTTCTTGTCGATCGCAGCCTGCAGCTCCTGAGCCAGGCTCGCCAGCTTCTGCAGATTGGCCTGGACCTTGTCGCGAGCGGTCAGGAAATCGCCATTGGTCATGGCGGTGTTGGCTTCGGCGACGGAGGCTTCGACAGCAGCCAGTTCGCTGTTGATGGCTTCGAGGGCGGCACGGCCTTCTTTGCCACGCGGGGCCTTCTTCATCAGACCCTTGACATTCTCAACAGCCGGGGCGACCTGAGCCATCAGGCCTTCAACTTCCGTTTTGACCTCTTCCTTCTTCACAGCGACCTGATTGACGGCGTCATTGGCGTCGGCAGTCACTTTGGCCAGCAGTTCCTTGACCTTCTTGTAGGAGCGGAAAAGGGCGAACTTGGAATTCTGCTTCTCGATCTCGGCCGTGGCGGAGTTCAGGGAATCCTTAACGGCGTTGAACAGCTCGGGCAGATACCGGTCGACTTCGGCAGCTTTCGCGGCATCCAGAGCGGCCTTCGCGGCATCCAGATCAGCTTGCGGAACCTTGGCGCAACCAAGCATCATGGCCATCGCAAAGACGACGACGAGCACAGTCACTAACGCTTTTGCCTTCATTCTAACAACCTCCTTAAATGGGTGTGTAAATTGGTGCACAGAAACCTTCCCTCTGTAAACTTCAGACAATTTAGGGTATAATTTGCAAAAAAACAAGAGAAAATATCTTTGTGACGTTTTTTCTTGCCGGCCTCTCCCTTTCTCGCAGGAGATCAGGCCAGGCGCGCTTGCAAAATCAGGGAAAGGTATCTTTTTCTACCCTGCCCTATACAAATCTGATGCCAAACTTTTTGGATCAGGCCATATCTTGTTTTTATTAAGATTACATAGCCGGTTTTCGCGCCGCCGATTTACTTGCCGCTCCCTTTTTTCAATATGAAAAAAAAGCAAAATTCAACGGCCATTTGATTCTCAATTTGATAAATTGATAAAATTGTCGTAAATTTGATCTCTTAAAATGATAAAACCAGAGGCCCTGACCCATGCAGCAGTTCGCCGCCCTCATCAAACGCCATCATCAGGATCTGGTCGAGAGCTCGATGGAAGCCCTGCTCATCTCCCCCTGGAGCAGCAGCCATCCCCTCGAAATCGATCCGGCGCGCCAGCTTTTCTCCAACATCCTCACCCATCTGGTTCTTGACATCCGCCAGAGTGCGACCAGGCGCCCCGGCCATCACCTCACCGATTATGCCCTGCAGCTCTACCAGAAAAAGCCCCATCTCCGCCAGGACCTCCATACCCAACTGCTGCTGCTGGGCATATCGCGCATCGTCGTCAACCATTTTCTCATCCGCCACAACGCCCAGCACAACGATCCCGACTTCGCCGCCCGGTTCGAATCCCTGCAGCGGCTCTACGACACCACCCTGATCAGCCTCAGCCACTTCTGGGGGGAGCAGTATCACACCCTCCATGCCCGCGACCAGAATCTGATCCGCGAGCTCAAGATCGTCAAGGACGGCCTCCAGCGTCAGCTCAACCTCATTTATCAGCTCCTGCAGCAGTCCCCCCTTGGGGTGATTGCCTTGGATGGCGATCTGATTGTGCAGCACTGGAATCCGATGGCCGCCCGGCTGACGGGCTTTGAGCCCCCCGACATCCTCGATCGCAGCGTCATGACTCTTTTCACCCCCGCCAGCCGGCAGATGCTCGAGAAAAAGTTCGCCTCGTCGCGGGGGTATCACGCCAACCTCGAGGTCTACATCCAGCGCAAGCAGGGTTCGATCTTTCCGGCCCTGATCTCCCTGGGACGCATCGCCGGGGTGCCGCAGACGCGTTTCCGCTACATCCTCAATTTCCAGGACATCAGCGAGCGCGCGGCCTTTCAGTCGAGCGTGCAGCGCCTCAACCAGCTCAGCGCGCTCTCGCGTCTGAGCAGCGCGATCATGCACGATATCCGCAATCCCCTCAATTCGATCGGCCTCAACACCGAACTGCTCGAGGAGGCGCTCGAGTCGCCGCGGCCCGGAGGGGAGGAGCGCATCGCCGGGCTGGTCCAGGCGACCAAGCGGCAGCTGCAGCAGCTGCGCGCCAACCTCGATCACTATCTCACCTACACCCATCTCTCGCACCTCAAGGTGGAGCCCTTCGACCTCGGTCTCGAGGTCGGCCGCCTTGTGCAGGAGACCAGGCTGGAGGCGGTCTTCCAGGCGGTCACCCTCGAATACTCTACCAGCGGGGGGGCCTGCCCGGTGGTGGGCGACTGGATCCAGCTGCGGCGGGTCTTTGTCAATCTGATCACCAACGCCATGGAGGCGACCGGGGCGAGCGGCGTTATCCGGGTGCGGCTTGGGCGCCGCGGCCGCCGCGTCTCCGTCAGCATCACCGACGACGGACCGGGCATCGAGCCCGAAATCGAACGCAGCCTCTTCTCCCCCTTCTTCACGACCAAAAAGAGCGGGGCGGGGCTCGGCCTCTTCATCTGCCGCGAAATCGTCCTCGCCCACCACGGCCGCATCAGCGTCGCCTCAAAACGCGGTCAGGGCACCCGCTTCACCGTCAGCCTGCCACTTCATGCCCATCCGGAGGACCAAACCCCATGAATCCCGTCCGTATTCTCCTCGTCGATGATGAGACTGATACCCTGCAGGCCCTCAAGCTGGGCCTGGAGGATGAGGGCTATAACATCCTCACTTCCCCCTCGCGCAACGAGGCCCTCACCATCACCAAAAACGAGGAGCTCGACATCGTCATCACCGACCTGAAGCTGAAGGACGGCTCGGGACTGGATCTGCTCGGCTATCTCCAGGAGGTCCATCCGCAGGTGCCGGTGATCATCATGACCGCCTACGGCTCCATAGAATCGACCAAGGTTGCCCTGCGCAGCGGGGCCTATGACTATCTGGCCAAACCCTTCAGCCTCGCCGACCTCAAACGCATCGTCGCCAAGCTGGTCGAGGTCATCGCCCTGCGCAAGGAGAACGAACGCCTCAAGCTGCTGCTCGGCCGCAGCACCGAGGCCCCGGTGGTGATCGGCAGCAGCCCGGCCTTGAAAAAAATCCTGGATTTGGTCGAACAGGTCGCCCCCTCGCGCAGCACCATCCTGCTCACCGGCGAGACCGGCACGGGCAAGGAGGTCATCGCCTCGGCCATCCATCAGTCGAGTCCGCGCGCCGACAAACCCTTCGTCCGCATCAACTGCGGCGCCATCCCCGAAAACCTGCTCGAGGCCGAACTGTTCGGCTACGAGCGCGGGGCCTTCACCGGGGCGATGAAGCAAAAACCCGGCAAGGTGGAACTGGCCGACAGGGGTACCCTCTTCCTCGACGAAATCGGCGAGCTGGCCCCCGCCATGCAGGTCAAGCTCCTCCGCTTCATTCAGAGTGGAGAGTTCGAGCGCCTCGGCGGCAACGGCGCGCTCAAAACAGATGTGCGCATCATCGCCGCCACCAACCGCAACCTGCAGGAGCAGGTGGAGAAAGGCCTCTTCCGTGAGGATCTCTACTACCGCCTCAACGTCATTACCATCACCCTGCCGCCCCTGCGTGAACGCCCCGCCGACATTAAACTGCTCGCCTTTTATTTCATGCAAAAATACAACGAGATCAACAACAAGGCGATCGAGAAAATCGATGAGGAGGTGCTCTCGCAGATGATGAGCTATCCGTGGCGGGGCAACGTGCGCGAGCTCGAAAACATGATGGAACGGGCGGTGGTGCTGGCCCGGGGCAGCGAACTCAAGATGAGCCACTTCCCCACCCTTCTGGCCGGCATGCAGGGGCTCGATCTCACCCTCGGCCCGATGGTGGGCAACTCGCTCGCCGAGATCGAAAAGATGGCCATCGAACAGACCCTGCGTTACTGTAACCATGACAAGCAAAAGACAGCGATGACCCTGCAGATCGGCCTGGCGACCCTTTACCGCAAGATCAAGGAGTACAGCCTCGAGGAATGAGGTGAATTATCATTTTAAGAAGCCCTTCGGCAAGGCCCTGCACCATATTCTCATAATGAGAATATTTTGCCCGTTATGTTGTCCCTCTTTTTCATATCGAAAAAAAAGGCCGGCCCCGGCCCGCTCTCCCCTCTCAAGGACAGCCTATCTCCATTATTATCAATGTCTATTTTCTGCTGAATTTCTGGCATTGTTATTGTTTACCCATTATTTGCCAATTAGATTCGCCGGGGCGCACTGCCATGCCGCGCCCCTTGTTCCGCTGACCAGACAGAGTACATGCCATGATCTCGATCCGCGCCATGGTGTCGCACGACCGGGAGATCGTCTATGAGATGCTGCAAAAGACCGGCGTCTTCAGTGTTCAGGCGATCAACCTCGCCATGGAATATATCGATGCCTACCTTTTCAATGCCGACCAGGAGGAGTACCGGGTCGTCGTCGGTGAGGAGGCCCAGGGCCAGGTGGTGGTCTTCGCCTGCTTCGGCCCTGCCGCCGGCACCGAGGGCACCAGCCGGATCTACTGGCTGGTGGTCACCCCCGCCCTCCAGCATCAGGGCATCGGCAGCGAAATGCTCTCCTGGATCGAGGAGCGCATGCGCGAGGAGGGGATGCGCCTGGTCGTCATCGAGGTCACCTCTGAGGAACGCCACGCAGCCTTTGTCCGTTTTTTCCTCGAGCAGAACTACCGGCAGGTGGGACGGATCAGGAACTACTTCCGCGCCGGAGAAGACATGCTCTTTTATATTAAATACCTGCAGGCTGAGCCCTCCTGCTGAGGCCTCTTCCCCACGGTTGCGCCACCCGGCGCTCCCGGCTCTCCCCCTTTTTGTTGCTTGACTTTTACCCGCTTTTTAGCTATGTTAATTCATTGTTTTAAATGCATCGGCGCCGCTCTCCCGTGCCGGGAAGGGGGCGCCCTGTTCCGGAATTCAACCCAGCGAGGAGATAGTGGCCACACTATTCGGTCGTTCCTATACACGCAAGGAGCTGCTCCGCCATGTCGGCGACATCGCTCAGATTGCCTCCGTTCGCCCGGTCGAGCTGGTGAACGGCAGCGAGCGCGGCCTGCGCGCTCTCGAGTTCAAGACGGGGTCGGGCTTTGCCTTCACCCTGCTGCAGGACCGCGCCCTCGATATCTACGACGCCTCTTTCAACGGCGTCCCTCTGCACTGGCAGGGCCCGGCCGGTCCGGTCGCGCCCGCTTTTTTCGATCCCCATGACATCGGCTGGCTCTACGCCATGGGCGGCGGCCTGGTGACCACCTGCGGATTGACCCATGTCGGACCGCCGGAGATCGACGAAGAGGTCAACGAGGAGCTGGGGATGAACGGCCGCATCGGCAGCATCCCCGCCAAGAATGTCGGCTTTGGTGCCGACTGGCAGGAAGAGGAGTTCATGCTCTGGGCGGTCGGGGATGTCCGCGAGGTCAGCCTCTTCGGTCCCAATCTCCTCCTCCGGCGCAGCATTCACACCCGCATCGGACAGTCGCGGCTCTGGATCAAGGACGAGGTGGTCAACGACGGCTATGAAGCCGCTCCGCTCATGCTCCTCTATCAATGCAACGCCGGTTTTCCTGTCGTTGCGGAAGGGAGCGAACTGCGCGCCGTCATCGAGAATGTCGAGCCGCGCGACGAAGCCGCCGCCGCGGCCATGGAGAGTTTTGACCACTGCGACGGCCCCACCCCCCAGGCCGGCGAGCTCGTCTATCATATCGACCACGACGCCGATGCCAAGGGCACGGTTAATGTCGCCCTGATCAATCCCGAATTCTGCGCGGGCAGGGGGATCGGCCTCTACCTCAGCTACCCCAAGGCGGAACTCCCCCACTATACCCACTGGAAAATGACCGGAGAGGGCACTTACGTCGTCGGCATGCTGCCGGGCAACTGCCTGCCCGAGGGGCGGAGCAACGCCAGGCAGGGCAGCCGCCTCAGACAGCTCGAGCCGGGCGAAACCGCCACCTTCCATCTCGAAATCGGCGTGCTCTCTTCTCCCCAGGAGCGGAGCGAGTTTGAAAAGCGGCTGCAGACGGCGGAATGAGGCGACCCGGGCCCTGCGCAGGCTCCCGCACCCCGCAATATCCGGCGGAGCCCCCGGCTCCGATTTTTCCATGCAACCTTTTCACCGCTGCGGTGTTAAACCAGAAGATCCTGCCGGTGCCGCAAAGCACCCTGTTCGACTCATCCAAGATACGGGAGTATCTATGAAACGTGTCGCTTTATCTCTGTGCCTGGCCCTGCTCCTGCTTGCCTCCGCATCGTCGCACGCGCAGTATTTCGGCAAGAACAAGGTGCAGTACACCAACTTTAACTGGCAATATGTGCAGTCCGAGCACTTTAACGTCTATTACACCGACGGTGGGGAGGAGATCGCCGCCTTCGTCCTTGAAACCGCGGAAGAAAGCTACCGCCATCTGCAAAAATCCTTCCGCTACCAGCTGACCGACCGCATCAAGATCATCCTGCACAACAGCCACAACGACTTTCAGCAGACCAATGTCGATCTCTCAGAGCCCGAAGAGTCGGTGGGCGGCTTTACTGAATTCTTCAAGAACCGGGTCGTCATCCCCTACGATGGCGAGTGGGAAAAATTCCGCCACGTCATCCATCACGAGCTGACCCATGCCGTCATGCTGCAGATGCTCTACGGCTCGGGGGCCCAGCAGATCATCACCGGCATCACCCAGATGCAGGTGCCCCTCTGGTTCATCGAGGGGCTTGCCGAATATGAGAGCCGCGGCTGGGACATTGAAAGCGACATGTACATGCGCGATGCCACGGTCAACGGCTACGTCCCCGACATCCCCTACCTCAACGCCTTCCTGGCCTACAAGGGCGGGCAGTCGGTTTGGAACTATATGGTCGAGCGCTACGGCCAGGAAAAGGTGGGCGAGATCCTCGGCAAGGTCAAGGTCAACAAGAACTTTGACCGCGGCCTCAAGCAGGCCATCGGCCTCGAGGTGGATGACCTCACCAAGCGCTGGCATCGCTACCTCAAGCGCAAATACTGGCCTGATGTGGAGAACCGCAGCGAGCCGGAGGAAATCGCCAAGCGCCTCACTGACCACCGCAAGGACGGCAGCTTTGTCAACACCAGCCCCGCCCTCAGCAACCGCGGCGACAAACTGGTCTTCAAATCGGACAAGAGCGACTTTTTCGATATCTATATGATGAGCGCCATCGACGGCCGCATCCTCAAACGGCTGGTCAAGGGCCAGCGCGCCGGCAACCTCGAGGAACTGCAGTGGCTCAAGGGGCCGGGCATGAGCTGGAGCCCGGATGACAAACAGGTCGTCTTCACCGCCCGCGCCAGCGGCGGCGACGCCATCTATATCGTCGACGTTAAAAAATCCAAGATCACCAAAACCTATAAACTGGACCTCGACGGCATCTACAATCCAAGCTGGAGTCCCAAAGGCGACGAGATCGCCTTCACCGGACTCAAAAACGGCCAAAGCGACATCTACCTCTTCAACCTCCAGACCAAGGCCCTGCGCAACCTCACCAACGACCTTTTCAGCGATGTCGAGCCCAACTGGGCCCCGGACGGCGGCAATCTGATCTTCGCCAGCGACCGGGGCGACCGGGAGGCCGCCAGCCTGCCCGAGGGATTCAAGCCCCAGCACCTCAATATGAAAAACATGGACATCTACGAACTCGCCGTCGAAAGCGGCGCAGTCACGCAGGTGGTGGCAGGGCCGTTCAGCGAGCGGGTGCCGGTCTATGCCGCCGACGGCAAGACCATCGCCTTCTCCAGCGAGCGCCAGGGGGTCAGCAACATCTGGCTCAGGAACCTTGAGAGCGGCGAGGAATGGCCCATTACCAACGTCCTGACCGGGGCCTATCAGCCGACCTGGGGGGGCAACGCCGACCGCCTGGTCTTCATCTCCTTCTACTTCGCCGGCTACGACCTCTACATGCTCAAGAATCCCCTCGACATCAAGCCGGGTGACGTCGTCGTCCCCGAGACCAAGTTCGTCGAGAACCAGCGCAAGGGGATCAAGGAGACCTTCGAGGATGAACCCCTGGCCGGCGAGGAGCCCCAGCCCGAACCCGGCGAGGCAGCATCGGACGAATACCGTGACTTTGTCTTCGATGACCGCTTCGCCCAGGGCGAGCTGGTCACCCAGGCCGCCAAAAAACTCTTCCTCGACTCCACCGAATACAAGCTGCCGACCGGGCGCTACAAGGTCAACAAGTACAAGGTCGAGCTCACCCCCGATCTGGTCTACGGCGGCGTCGGCTACAGCCAGTTCTACGGCACCCAGGGCATGACCAACATCATGCTCTCCGATGTGCTCGGCAACCACCGCCTCAACATCGGCCTCGGCCTTTACGGAGATTTCCGCAACGCCGATTATGCCCTCACCTACTACTATCTGCCCCGCCAGCTCGACATCGGCACCGGGCTCTATCACAACGCCTATTACTACTATTCCGATTACACCGGTTTTGTCCGCGACCGCAATTACGGCCTGAGCCTGCTCATGAGCAACCCCTTCAACAAATTCGAGCGCATCAGCTACGGCCTCAGCGCCATGGGCATCAGCCGCTCCTATCTGGAGATCCCCGACGAAATCGTCGACCAGCTCATCGATCGCGGCTATCTCTCCGCACGCGACCGTTTTTTCCTCATGAACAATCTCACCTACACCCGCGACACCACCGTCTGGGGCTACACCGGACCGACCAACGGCGGTGGCATGGCACTCGGTGTCACTTACAGCCCAGGACTCGGTAAAAGCGGCATCGATTTCACCACCGTCCGCCTGGATTTCCGGCGCTATCTGCGCCTGATGCGCGACTATACCTTCGCCACGCGTCTGGCCACGGGTTTCAGCGAGGGCCGCAACAAACAGAAATTCTTCCTCGGCGGCCTGCCCAACTGGCTCAATCAGGAGTTCTTCGGGGGCATCCGCGTGCAGCACATCGAGGATGTCTATTTCGCCTCCTTCGAGATGCCCCTGCGCGGCGCTGAGTACTACACCCTTGAGGGCAACCGCTTCGCCCTGGTCAACCTCGAGTTCCGTTTTCCCCTGATCCGCCGCGCCATCATCGGCTTCCCGCTGCCCATCGAACTCGGCAACATCGGCGGCGCTCTCTTTACCGATATGGGCGTGGCCTGGGACAAGGGGGAAAAGATCAAACCCTTCGTCAAGGCCCCGAACGGGCTCTTCAAGACCAAGGACATGTTCGCCAGCTTCGGGTTCGGGGTGCGCATGAACGTCGGCTTTTTCCTGCTGCGCTACGACCTGGCCTGGCCGACCAACTTTTACAATTCATCGCATTCGCCGCAATCCCTGTGGTCGCTCGGCGCAGACTTTTAGGAGACGCCCGCTGTGGCGAAGCAACCCTTTCTCGAACGCGTCCGGGAGCGCATTCTCGTCTGCGACGGCGCCATGGGCACGATGCTCTACAGCCGCGGCATCTTTATAAACCGCTGCTTCGATGAGCTCAACCTCTCCGCGCCCGAGATGGTCCTCGATCTCCATCGCGCCTATGCGGCCGCCCACGCCGACATCCTCGAGACCAACACCTACGGCGCCAACCGCTACAAGCTCAAGGCCCATGGCCTGGAGGAGCAGACGGCGGCTATCAACCGCCGCGGGGTCGAGCTGGCCCGCCAGGCCGCGGACGAGGAGCTTTATGTCGCGGGGGCGATCGGACCCACTGGAGTCACGGTGGCCCAGCTCGGCACCATCCCGGAGGCGGAGATGCTCGAGCTCTACGGAGAACAGGCCGCCGCCCTCGCCGAGGCCGGTGTCGATCTCTTTCTCCTCGAGACCTTCCAGGATCTCAACGAAATCCTGCTCGCCCTGCGCGCCGTTCGCCGGGTCAGCCGGCTGCCGGTTATTGCCCAGATGACCTATGACGAGGAGGGCAAGACTACCCTCGGGGTCCAGCCCGAGACCGTGGTGCAAGCCCTGCTGGGGGAGGGGGCGGACTGCATAGGCGCCAACTGTTCGGTCGGACCGCACGCCATGCTCGAGGTGATCCGGCGCCTGGCCAGGGCCGGTGCCCCCTTCATCACAGCCCAACCCAACGCCGGCCTGCCCCGCCTCTTTGAGGGCCGCCTCCTTTACATGTCGACCCCGGAGTATCACGCCGAATACGCCCGCCGTTTCATCAGCGCCGGCGCCAGCGTGGTCGGCGGCTGCTGCGGGACCACCCCGGAGCATATCCGGGCCATCGCCGGCGCCGTCCGCGCCTTGCAGCCGCGCAAGGAGGCGAGCACAGTGGTCCTCCACCCTGAAGTGGAGAGCGCTGTCCAGCCCATCCCTCGCCCGGAAAAATCGGCCCTGGCCGCGCGCATCGGCCGCAAGTTTGTCCTTTCCGTCGAGGTGCTCTCCCCGCGCGGCATCTCGGTCGAGGGGGTGCTGGCGGGGGTGCGCAAGCTGGCCGGCTTTGGGGTCGATGCCATCAACATCCCCGACGGCCCACGCGCCTCATCGCGCATGTCGCCCAGCGCCCTTGCCCTCCTCATTGAGCGCTCCCTGCCGGTCGAGACCATCCTCCACTACTGCTGCCGCGACCGCAATCTGCTCGGCATGCAGTCTGACCTGCTCGGCCACTATGCCTTGGGGCTGCGCAACATTCTCATCATCACCGGCGATCCTCCGAAACTGGGCGACTATCCGAGCGCGACCGCAGTCTTTGATGTCGATTCGATCGGCCTCACCCGCATGGTCAACGGCCTCAACCACGGCCACGACCTGGCCGGCAACCCCATCGGCGCACCCACCGGCTGGCATATCGGGGTCGGCGCCAACCCCGGCGCCCTCGATCTCGACCTCGAAATCGCCCGCCTCGAACAGAAAGTGGCCGCCGGAGCCGAATACCTGCTCACCCAGCCGGTCTTCGATCCGCACCAGCTTGAAAGCTTCTTCAAACGGACGGAGCACCTGCGCATCCCCGTCCTGGCCGGGATCATGCCTGTGGTCAGCCACCGCACTGTGGAGTATCTCAATAACGAGGTGCCAGGCGTGGTCATCCCCGAAGAGATCGTCCGCCGCTTCGCCGGCGCCGCCGACAGCGCCCACGCCCGTGAGACCGGCATCGAGATCGCCCGCAAGGGGATCCTGGAACTCCGCCAGTTCGAACAGGTGAGTGGCCTCTATGTGATGCCCCCCTTCACCAAGGACAAATATGATGTGGCCATTGAGGTCTTGCAGGTTGTACAATAGGATGGCAAATATGAACAAGATCCGCATGCTCCTGATTTTCGCGCTCCTGATCGCCCTCACCCCGGCCTTCAGCCAGCCCGGCCCTGGCCGCAACCGCAACGCCTTCGGGGCCGACCTTTTCCAGATCCGCTTCTTTCGCTCCTTCATCCCGGAAAAAAAGCCAGAGGCCAGCGTAGACTCCTACATCCAGATGGCCAACGATGTGCTCACCTTCATCAAGACCGACTCCACCAGCTGGCGGGCCCGTTTTGAGGTCGAACTGCTTATCTACGACGCCAGAGGTGATCTGGCCGCCTATCGCACCCTGCGCGACACCATCACCGTCGGCCGCTTTGAGCTGACCAATGCCCGCGGCATCTCCTGGACGCAGGCCTTTCGCTTCTATCTCAAACCCGGCGGCTACACCTGGCGCCTGAAACTGCTCAACGCCGAGGGGATCGCCCTGCTAGAGCGGGAGGAGCGGCTGGAGGTGGCGGAATTGAATCCCGACCGCCTGCAGATCAGCGACATCATTCTGGCCGACAGCCTCGACTGCGAAACCGGCCTCTACGCCCCGAATCTGCGCGGGGCCTTCCGGCGACAGAACAGCGCCATCGGCGTGATCTTCGAGCTCTATCCCCCGGCGGGGAGTGATTCGGTGCGCGTTTGGCTCACCCTGATGGACGCTGCCAGGCGCGAGATGGTCAGCAAGAGCCTGGTGAGACCGGCGGCCTCGATTCTCCGCTACTGCATCGACCTGGCCGATGAGATCACCAGGCCGGGCGATTACACCGTGCAGCTGAGCGCACGCTCGGGCTCGCGCCTCATCCAGGCCGCACAGCGGGTGCTGGTGCTCTGGGGCCAAGCCGAGGTGCAGCAGGAGTCCCTCGACCTCGCCGTCGAACAGCTCGCCCTCATCGCCCGGGGCAGCACGATCAGGGAGATGGAGCGGGCACAGGGAGCGCTGCGCGACAGCCTCTACGAGGCCTTCTGGCAGAAGCGGGACCCGACCCCGGAGACGCCGCTGAACGAACTCAGGGAGGAGTTCTTCCGCCGCATCGATCACAGCAACCGCAGTTTCAGCGAAAGCTTTTCGGGACGCCAGGGCTGGCGCACGGACCGGGGCAGGGTCTATATCCAGAACGGCCCGCCCGACCAGATCGAAAAACATGCGGGTGAGATGGGCATGGCCTCCACTGAAATCTGGGCCTATAACCGGCTCAACCGCCGCTATCTCTTCGTCGACCGCCTCAGCAACGGCGAATTCCGCCTGGCCAAAACCGAGTAAACGGTTATAATTTGCTTGATAAATTCGACCGCTTTTTTGTATATTGGGGCGTAACCATTCCAGCACCCTGAAAGGAGTCCTGAGGCGATGAAACTGTGGCAGCGCGGCAGCTTGGAAACCGATTTCGGCCCTCTATTGCTCATCTGGCGGCATCGCGCCGCCGGCCGTTTTTACAGCAAGATCTTCAGCTGGCTTCTCGGCGGATTTGTCCTGGGGCTGCTGGCCTCCATCACTTTCAACGCCATCGGACTGGGCGGTTTCTCCCTCTCAGCGGGCCGCATCACCTTTTTTGTGGTCTTTATCCTCGGCGTCGTCAGCGCCTTTTTCCGCAATCTGGCCTACGGCCTCGATTACCGCATCACCCAGAAGGCCCTTCTCCACGTCCGGCCGCTTTGCGGCATCGAGAGGCTGCGTCCGGCCGGCGGAAAACTGCGCAAGGGCGACCGCATCGACTACCTGCCCTGGGAGGAGATCAAATCCGTCAATGAAGCCGGCGGGGCTCTCGCCCTGACCCTCAAGGAGGGGCAGGTGGTCGAACTCGGGGTTGTCCCCGTGCTCGCCCTCTGGCTCCCGACTCCCGACGGGGGCATGGAGAAACGCACCAGTGCGCAGGGGGGGGGGAAGAGCAGTGCGGAACTGGACAAGGAGGCGCACAAACTCATCGTGCAAAAAATTCGTGATCTGAAAAAGAACACCACGGCCAAAAACTGATATCGTCCGCCGGAACGGACGCCGGGTCTCTGACGGCACCGTCCGGAAATATCACATCGTTCTCCGGAATAACGAAGGGACTCAAGCATGCCCTCGCGAATTACCCCTCTGGATGTCTCGGCTTATGCGACGCCTGAAGCATTCCGTACAGGCGAGCAGATCTACGAAAATGGCTGGGTGCGACACCGCTTTCAGACCAACTATGGTCTCTCAGCGATGGTGCGGGGCAAGGGCAACTACCGGGTGGAGATGATCATCGATGGCGAACAATTTTTCGGCCGCTGCACCTGCCCGGTGGGGAGCAGCCGCTGCGAGCACCAGGTGGCGCTGCTCCTCAGCTGGCTGAATGAGCCCCAGACCTTCACCAGCTATCAGGAACTGCGCAAAGCGATCCGGCTCAGGGAAAAAAACGCTCTGGTGGATATATTCGTCAACCTCATCGAGGTGTTTCCGGAACTGAGTTCCTTTTTTATCAGCCCCTCCGGCCGGGATGAGCTGGCTGCCATTCAGGAGGATGTCGCCGAGGTCTTCGATTTCCCGCAGGCGCAAAAGATCGATCCTCAACAGATCGTCGAGTCCTGCCAGTTTCTTTTCGTCCGCGCCAAATCCCTGCGCAATGAGGGCAAATATGCCCATGCCCGCGTGATATTTTTCCAGATCCTCAACCGCTCGCTGGCGCTGATCGACCGGCTGCAGACCATCAGACCCTTCCGCGAGAATTTCATTGCCGAGATCGCCGACGACTATGAGGATCTCGCCACCAGCGATCCCGATTTCGCAGCCAGCCGGGAGGCCATCGCCGGCGAGGTGGAACAGATCCTCGCCCACGAATCTGCGGTGGCCGAAGGGGTCTTTCTCGATCTGGTCAGGCAAAAGCTCGGCTGATCCGCAACTTTTATTCCATTGGCACCGTATAGCTATCATCCCCCTCTCGCGCAGGCGCGCGAACTCCCCTCACGCGGGGGAGCAGATATCCGGCAGCCCGTCCACCCCGTCATTTCCTCAACAGGAGGTCCCGATGAAAAAATCGATCCGCACCCTCGCCGTCATCTTGCCAGTCTTTCTCTTCATGAGTGCAGCCCGGGCGGATGTCTTCATGAAGGAGAAAGAGCACACTGATGCAGCCACGGTAATGGGGCAGACCATGCCCGCGAGTGAGAAGATCAAGTCCATCTGGATGACCGCAGACAAGGTGCGCAGCGATGAGCCGGAGGCCTCGGTGATCATGCGCATGGACAAAGGTCTTCTCTATATCCTGCAGCACGCCCAGAAGAGCTACATGGAGGTGCCCCTCAGCTTCACCGCCGCGGCGCAAGCCCCGGCCGCTGACCTCGGGATCAAGGTGACCGTCACCCCCACAGCCGAGAAGAAAAAGATCGGCACCTGGGAGTGCAAACGCTATCTCATGAAAATGGAGATGGGGGGTATGGGCTTTGCGACCGAGAGCGAGATCTGGGCAACCGAGGAGATCAAAATCGACCCGGCCCTCTACGCCAAATTCAGCAGCGCCATGATGGCCGCCAACCCGATGCTCGCCTCCAGCTTGCAGAGCATGCTCGAGGAGATGAAAAAGATCAAGGGAGTACAGGTCCGTTCGGCCACCAGTGTGCAGATGATGGGACAGACAATCAAATCCACGAGCGAGCTGATCGAGTTCAGGGAGGGCAAAGCCCCGGAGGGGATCTTTGAGCTGCCGGAGGGCTATAACAAAAAATCGATGATGGACGATCTCAATTGAAATTGAGCTTTGTCAAGATATCAGCGACCGGGAATGATTTCATCCTGGTCGACAACCGCAGCGGGATCTGGTCGGCCCGGGAGGATGCCTCCTTTTTCAGCGCCATCTGCCAGCACCGCCGCAGCGTCGGAGCGGACGGCGTCATCCTGCTCGAGGAGAGCAGCCGCGCCGATTTCCACTATATCCATGTCAATTCCGACGGCAGCCTCGCCGGGATGTGCGGCAACGGCAGCCGGGCGGTTGCCTGGTTCGCCCGCCAGCTCGGCATCGGGGGGGATGAACTCTCTTTCGAGATCAGCGGCAGCATTTACAGGGCCAGGGTGGAGGGGCGGCACGTGACCACAGCCTTCATCCCGCCGGGTGGATTCGACCTCGGGCTGAATGTGGCCGGGGATGCCATGGAGCTGAGCGCAGGGGGGTATATCGATACCGGCGTGCCCCACTATGTCCTCTTCAGCACAGAGGTCGCGTCCGTGGATGTCGCCGGCCGCGGGGCCTGGTACCGCCGCCATCCCGCCTTCCCGCAGGGGGCCAATATCGATTTCGTCCAGGTCCTCGACAGCCATCATCTGCGTGTCCGCACCTATGAACGGGGGGTGGAGGCCGAAACCCTCGCCTGCGGCACCGGGGCGGTCGCCTCATCGGTGATCAGCCATCTGCGCGGCCGGGCTTCCTCACCAGTGGAGGTCGATTTCCCCGGCGGGCAGCTGGTGGTCGTCTTCAATCCCGATTACTCAGGCATCACCCTCGCCGGTACGGTCGATCCGGTCTACGCCGGGGAACTCTGGGACGAATCCTGAAACAGCCGCAGCCATAATAAAAAAGCCCGGTGCTCGCCAGAGACCGGGCTTTTTTTATGCCGGGCCGATGCTCAATCATGGCGCAGGGCTTCGACCGGATTTACACGGGCTGCGCGTGTGGCCGGATAATAGCCCGCCGCCAGGCTCACCCCCACGGCGAAGAGGATCGCTCCGCCGATCAGCCAGGGGGGAAGATAGAAGAACTCAATATCGCCGCCCACTCCTCCTCCCTGCCGCAGGGTCCAGAGATTGGCGATCCAGTTGGCCAGGCGCGAGACCAGCCAGCCGAGGAGCACCCCGAGCATCCCCCCCATCAGGCCAATGCACCCCGCCTCGAAGAAAAAAATCGTCCTGATCTGGCGCTCGCTCGCCCCCACCGCCTTCATCACCCCGATCTCGCGCGTGCGTTCGAGGATCGACATCACCATGGTATTGATGATGCCGAGCGCGGCGACGACCAGAGCGATGGTGCCCACCGCGCCGAGGGCGGTGTCGACCATCAGAAACCCCCGCTTGATCTCCTCGAGCTGATCGGCCAGGGCAAAGACCGAAAAGTTCAGTTCCTGCAGCCGCTTGCGTATGGCCGGGAGATCCTGCAAATGGTTGAGACGCACGTAGAGGGCCTCATAGCTGCCGGTGGGACGCCCCCCGCGGGAGAGCAGGCTCCACATGTTGTTGAAGGCGAAACGGGGCATCCGCTTGCCGGTCAGCAGGGGCACGACGATGCCGCCCTGGACCTGTTCATTGCTGAAGGCGTGCGGGCGGGGCCGGATGCCCGCCACCCGCAGCCGGGTGACATGCTCGGTGAAAGAGGGCTGCCCGGCCGCGGCGAGCCCCCCGCTCATCATCCGCCCCAGATCGAGAACGGAGGTGATAACCTCCACTTCCGCGCCGATGAGTGAATCGGCCTTCACCCGGCGCCAGACGCGGCTGCTGTCCGTCCGTGCCTGCTCATCCTCACCGTCGAGGGTGAGTTTGAGACGGGAGAGGAGGCCGTAAGACAGGATAACCTCGGCCGCCGAATCGCTGCTGAAAAAACCTCCCCAGCCCATGCGGTCGTAGGGCGTATACCCCCCCATGGCCACGGGGACGCTGCGCAGGGTGGTGCTGGTCTCCTGGCCGCCGAAACGGATTTTGACCGGAAAGGTGATCTCGGGAAAAACGACCGCCACCTCAGGCATGGCGGCGATGAGGGCGATGGCGGTGTCATTGAGCGCCCGCGTCCGCTTTTGCATGCCGCTCATCGCCCCGTCCAGATTTCCGGCCATCACCTGCTCGATATCCATCCGCACCGGGAGCACCCGGATCGTGGTGAAGAGATCATTGGCGGTGAAGGCCTCGGTGATGTTGCGCTGCATGCCGGTTCCGAAGGAGACCATCGCCACCAGGGCGCCGATGCCGATGATCACCCCGAGGGTGGTGAGAAAGGTGCGCAGCCTGGTGCGCCGCAGGTTGTCGAGGCTGAATTGCAGCAGGTCGGAGCCCTTCATGCCCTCCTCCCTCCCCTCTCCTCGCCGATGATGCCCCCGTCGAGCATGTGGAGCAGACGGTCGGAGAGGCGTTCGGCCGAGGGCTGGTCGTGGGTGACCATAAGGATGGTGAGGGCACGCTCCTGATTGAGGCGCGCCAGCAGCTCGAGGATGCCGGCGGCGGTATGGCTGTCAAGATTGCCGGTGGGCTCGTCGGCCAGGAGGATGGCCGGGTCATTGGCGAGGGCACGGGCGATGGCCACGCGCTGGGCCTCGCCGCCGGAGAGCTCGGCCGGCTTGTGGGTATGGCGCTGGTCGAGGCCGACCAGATCGAGCAGCTCCGCAGCGCGGCGGCTGCGCACAGGGCGCTCCATGCCGGCGAAGATCATCGGCAGGGCGACATTCTCGAGGGCGGTGCGCGAGGGGATGAGGTTGAAGGACTGAAAAATCATCCCCACCGTGGTGCGGCGGTGGCGGGCCAGCAGCTCCCGGTCCATGGCCGCAAGGTTGCGCCCCCCCACCCGCAGCTCTCCCGAACTGGGGGTATCCAGCCCCCCGATAATGTTGAGCAGGGTCGATTTGCCGGAGCCGGAACGCCCAACCAGGGAGATGAATTCCCCCGCCTCGACGGCGAACGAAACCCCGCGCAGAGCCGCCACCTCGGCCTTGCCCTTCTGATAGTGCTTGTGGAGATCGATCGCTTCAACCAGTGCGGACAAGAGCGCCTCCTTTTCAGAGGGCATACGCATAACAACGGCGGCTTGTTTCACTTCCCCGATGCAGCTCAGGCCGCCGATCCTGATCCGGATAAAAAGAGGGCTGTCTGCAAACCGGACAGCCCTGCCATGGTGAAGAGACCGGTTGCCTACTTGATGCCGTAACGGGCGATCCCTTCCTGATAGATATTGCCGCCGTGACAGTCCTGGGCCACGACCGCCGGGAAATCGACCACGGTCAGTTTGGCGATCGCCTCGGCCCCGAGCTCGGGCCAGGCGACAATCTCGCTGGCCTTGATCGATTTGGCGATGAGGGCGGCCGCGCCGCCGACCGAGACCAGATAGACCCCGCAGTTCGACTGCAGGGCTTCGGCGACCTTGGCATTCATTTCGCCCTTGCCGATCATCCCCTTGGAGCCGATCGCCAGCAGCCGCGGGGCATAGGCGTTCATGCGGCCGCTGGTGGTGGGACCTGCCGAGCCGATCGGTTTGCCGGGACGTGCCGGCGAGGGGCCGACATAGTAGATCAGATGACCGGCGATATCGACCGGCAGGGGTTCACCCTTGTCGAGCAGATCGACCATGCGTTTATGGGCGGCATCCCGCCCGGTGTAGATGATGCCGGTGATGAACACGCTGTCCCCGGCGCGGAGCTTCTTGACCACATCGTCGGTCAGGGGCGTCGTTATTCTGATTGCTTCCGCCATAGCCACACTCCTTTATCGAAAAAAGAGTTCCTGATCAAATGACCACCGATTTGTGCCGCGCGGCGTGGCACTGGATATTGACCGCCGCCGGCAGGGATGCGATATGGCAGGGAAAGACCTCGACGTGCACATCGAGGGCGGTGGTGCGCCCGCCCAGCCCCTGCGGGCCGATGCCGAGCTTGTTGACCCGCTCGAGCAGCTCGAGCTCCATCGCGGCATAGAAGGGATCGGGGTTGCGGTCGCCGACCGGGCGGAGCAGGGATTTTTTCGCCAGCCAGGCCACTTTCTCGAAGGTGCCGCCGATGCCCACGCCGACGACGATGGGGGGACAGGGATTGCTGCCGGCGCGGCGCACCTTGTCGACGACGAAATTCTTGATGCCCTCGGCGCCGTCGGAGGGAGTGAGCATGGCCACCTCACTCATGTTTTCTGAACCGCCCCCCTTGGGAGCGATGGTGATCTTGAGTTCCCGGCCGGGTTTGGTCTCGATCCAGATCACCGGCGGGGTGTTGTCCTTGGTGTTGACCCGCTGCAGGGGGTCGGAAACAATCGACTTGCGCAAATAACCCTCGCCATACCCCTTGCGCACCCCCTCGGTGATGGCCTCTTCGAGGGTTTGGCCGGTGACCACTACCTCCTGGCCGAGTTCGACGAAAAAAACCGCAAAGCCGGTATCCTGGCACATGGGGAACTCCCCTTCCCTGGCGATACCGGCGTTCTCGATGATTTGTTCGAGGATGGCGCGCCCGGTGGGCGACTCCTCTTTGGCCAATGCCTCCTCGAGGGCTGAGAGGACATCAGCGCCAAGATAGTAATTGGCGTCAATGCACAGCCTGGCGACCTGCTCGCTGATGATTGGGGCTGCTATTTCTCGCATATCCTGCTCCCTCTGGAACGACCCGTGAAGCCGACTCGGGCTGTCCGGTTTAGTTCCTCTCCCTCCGGCCGATCCTTGGCGGCGGCCGGGACATCTCTGCATTTCAATCTAACAAAGCCGGGGATAAATGTCAAGGACTTCCGCCCGTTCCCGCCCCGGATCCCGGGGCGGGAACGGCAGAGCCACCTAACGCAGCCGCCCCTCAAGGGCGCCGAGTTCCTCATAAAGCTGTTGCGGGAAGCGCGGCCCAAAGGTCGCATAATACTCGCGGATGGAAGCCGCTTCCCTGATCCAGCCCTCGCGATCCACCCTGAAGAGCTCCGCCAGCTCGGCCTCGCCGATTTCGAGCCCGCGCACGTCGAGGGCGCCCGGGGCCGGAACATGGCCGATAGGTGTGGTGAGGGCCTCACCGGCGCCGCTGCAGCGTTCAAAGACCCATTTGAGCACGCGGCTGTTCTCGCCGTAGCCGGGCCAGAGGAAACGGCCGGCGGCGCTCTTGCGGAACCAGTTGACATAAAAGATCCTGGGCAGCTTGTCCGCATCGTGGCGGTTGCCCAGGCAAAGCCAGTGGGCGAAATAGTCGGCCATGTTGTAGCCGCAGAAGGGGAGCATGGCGAAGGGATCGCGGCGGATCGCACCGACTGTGCCGTCGGCGGCCGCGGTGCGTTCGGAAGAGACCACCGAACCGAGAAAAACCCCGTGCTGCCAGTTGAAGGACTGATGAATGAGAGGGACCAGTGAAGGCCGGCGCCCGCCGAAGAGGATGGCGGAGATGGGCACACCGCGGGGATCCTCCCAGGCCGGATCGATGGCCGGACACTGGCCGGCCGGGGCGGTGAAGCGGGCGTTGGGATGGGCCGCCGGCTTGCCGCCGTCGGGCGTCCAGGGCTCATGGAGCCAACTGGTGAGACGGGGCGGCTTTTCCGGGGTCATCCCCTCCCACCAGACATCCCCTTCCGGGGTGAGGGCCACATTGGTGAAGATCGAGTTCTCGCGCATGCTCAGCATGGCGTTGCGATTGGACTCCATCGAGGTGCCGGGCGCCACCCCGAAAAAACCAAATTCGGGGTTGATCGCATAAAGGCGGCCGTCCTCGCCGAACTTCATCCAGGCAATATCGTCGCCGACCGTCTCCACCTTCCAGCCGGGCAGGGTGGGGATGAGCATGGCGAGATTGGTCTTGCCGCAGGCGCTCGGAAAAGCCCCGGTGATATAGCGCTTCTCGCCTTCGGGACTGGTCAGGCCGAGGATCAGCATATGCTCGGCCAGCCACCCCCGTTCACGCGCCATGACCGAGGCGATGCGCAGGGCGAAGCACTTTTTGCCGAGCAGGGCGTTGCCGCCGTAGCCGCTGCCGTAAGACCAGATCATCTTCTCTTCGGGAAAGTGGACGATATAGCGGTTCTCCGGGTTGCAGGGCCAGGGCACATCCTCTTCACCGGGCCGCAAGGGTTTGCCCACCGAATGCAGGCAGGGGATGAAGGGATTGTCGCCCAGGACATCCAGCACCTGTTTGCCCATGCGTGTCATGATGCGCATGTTGGCCGCCACATACCCGGAGTCGGTAAGTTCAACGCCGATCTGGCTGATGGACGAGCCCAGGGGCCCCATGCTGTAGGGAATGACGTACATGGTGCGCCCGCGCATGCAGCCGTGATAGATGGGGAGCAGGAGTGCCTTCATCTCATCCGGATCGCGCCAGTTGTTGGTCAGACCGGCATCCTCGCGCTGGCGTGAGCAGATAAAGGTGGATTGTTCGACCCGCGCCACATCGCGGGGATCGGACTCGCACAGGAAAGAGTTGGGCCGCAGATCGGGATTGAGGCGGCGAAAAGTGCCCTTCTGTATCAAAATTGAACAGATCTGATCATATTCCGCCTGCGAACCGTCACACCAGTGCACCTGGTCGGGTTCGCAGAGTTCCACCATTTCCTTAACCCATTGTTTTAACCGAATATTAGAGGTCATTTCCGCTCCTCAGTTTGTGTATGGTTTATTCAGCGTGATAACATACTCAGTTTTTGCATGAGAGTCAAGAGCTAATGGCCGCCCCGGCCAGGCGGCCTCTATTGTCTCAGAGCGAGACACAAGGCGGGGGGGCTTCCCCGCCGGGAACAAAAGGCGCCCTTCCTCCGGCCGGAGATGGCACTCGTCGGCTATATTAATTGATTTTATTACATTTAAGAAGTAGCGGCATCCCGGCCCGATGATGTGATGCGGCGCACTTTTCATGCGGAGAAATTGGCCTGAAATGACTCACCCCCCGGAAGGAGCCGTGCGAGGCTGCCTCATTTCAATCCACTTTCTCCCCCTGCTCGTTCAGACCGCCCCCTGCAGGCCTGGTTACAAAAAGGTAATTTGAGCAGATAGGAGTTGACTATTTTTAATATTTTCTTTATATTATAGGCTCCTTTTCACCAAACCACCCTCATCGGCGCCTGTTTTGGCACATGGTTTGCTAATAGTATTGGTGAGAAGGGGAATTTCGGGGAATAGAACCCCGGACCATTCTGTTAAATCTCCTCGATGCGCATACTCTAGTAACCATTTCACACCGCGGTGCCTGAAATGGACACAAAATTACGACAGCAGGCGCATCCCGGAGGAAAAGTCGGACCAACAAAGAAGAGAAAATGAAAGCACAGCTCAACAAAATAGTTTCGAAAGAACAGCTCAAGCAGAAAGTGGCGAAGCTCAATGCAACCGTGAAGGCCTCTAAAGATCGGAATCAACGATTATTGGAGGGCAAGATGCAGCTCGGTAAAAAAGAGCTGAGGATAATCGCCGGATTGGTTTTTCTGACCAGCTTTATATTCATCGAGGGTATCAGCCTGATGTCGGGCGATTTTCTGGGCTCTTCCCAGCGCAGCGGGAACGACACCATCAGCGCGCTCCTGCAGCAGCAGCAAACCATGGCTGCCATCGACAGCCAACGACGCACCAGTGTCAACAAAATCACGGGCATCATCTCGCGTTATAACCACTCCATGTCCGAGACCGAAAAAGAGCGCATCGCCAATGAAATCTACAAAATGACCAAAAAGTACCCGAACCTGAATGAGGATTTCATCTGCGCCACCATCACACATGAGACCGGCAAGACCTGGAACACCCAGGCCAAGTCGCCCATGGGTGCCATGGGGCTGATGCAGATCATGCCAGCCACTGCCGCCTTTCTGGCTACCCAGGAGGGGATCGACTGGACCAGCGCCGATCAGGTCCTCTACGATCCGATCAGCAACATCCGTCTGGGCTGCCGCTACATGAGCGAACTGGTGGGCACCTTCAACCACGACGGCGCCCTTGCCGCCTACAACGGCGGGCCCAAACGGGCCGCCCTGTGGCTGGCCTCAAACCGCAACGACAGCACCCTCTTCAAGGAGACCCGCTCCTATGTGCCGGCGGTAAACAAGCTCTACGACCAGTTCCGCAGCGAAGGCATGATGTAAGCCTGCCGCACACACCTGCCAACCACCAGGCGGCGCCCGACCGGCGCCGCCTTTTTTTTATCCCTTTCCGGCTGAAAAACAAGTTGTTTATCTCGCGATTTTTTTTTAAACTTTAGCGCATTTTTCAGGGAGAAAGCACCATGCAGCCCATCCTCCTCGACGGACACACCCTCACCCTCGCCGACCTTCACGCCGTCGTCTCCGGCCGCCTGGTCGCGATCACGACCGCAGCCATGGCGCGCATGACCGCCTCCCGCGCCTGCATCGAGGGGATCATCGCTGAAGGCCGGGTGGTTTACGGTGTCAACACCGGCTTCGGCAAGCTGGCCAATATCCACATCCCCGACAGCGAACTCGACCAGCTCCAGCTTAACCTGGTGCTCAGCCATGCCTGTGGAGTCGGGGACCCCATTCCCGCGCCCATCGTGCGCGCCCTGCTCGCCCTCAAGATCAACGCCCTGTGCAAGGGCTTTTCCGGCACCCGGCCGGAGCTGGCCCTTTTCCTCCAGGAGATGCTCAACCGTAGCATCCTCCCGGTCATCCCCTGCAAGGGTTCGGTCGGGGCCTCGGGCGACCTCGCCCCCCTCGCCCACATGACCCTGGTCATGCTCGGCCTTGGCGAGGCCTTTTATGAGGGCGAGCGCCTCGCCGGAGCTGATGCCCTCGCCCGGGCCGGTCTGCGCCCGGTGACCCTCAAGGCCAAGGAGGGACTGGCGTTGCTCAACGGCACCCAGGTTCTGACCGCCTATGCCGCGATCGCCCTCCAGCGCGCCCTCAATCTGGCCCGGCTGGCCGACATCGCCGCAGCCATCAGCGTCGAGAGCCTGCTCAACAGCCGCACTGCCTTTGATCCGCGCATCCAGCAAGCCCGCGGCCACCGTGAGCAAATCCGTGTGGCGGATAATCTCATCCGACTGCTCAGCGGCAGCGAGATCGTCGAGTCCCATGCCCACTGCGGCAAGGTCCAGGACGCCTACTCCTCGCGCTGCACCCCGCAGGTGCACGGGGCGGTGCGCCAGGCCCTTGCTTACGCCGCGGAGGTGATCGGCACCGAACTCAACGCCTCGACCGACAATCCCCTCATCTTCGCCGATGAAAACGAGGTCCTCTCGGGCGGCAATTTTCACGGCCAGCCGGTCTCCCTGGCCTGCGACGCCCTCGCCATCGCCGTCGCCCAGCTCGCCAATATCTCGGAACGGCGCCTTGAGAACCTGATGGACCCGGTCCAGAGCGGCCTCCCCCCCTTTCTCGCCGCCGAGAGCGGCACCAACTCCGGCTTTATGATCGCCCAGGTCACCGCCGCCGCCCTGGTCTCCGAGAACAAGGTGCTCACCCATCCCGCTTCGGTCGATTCGATCCCGACCTCCGCCAACCAGGAGGACTTTGTCAGCATGGGGACCTTCGCCAGCCGCAAGGCCCTGGAGGTGGTGCAGAACTGTGAGACCATCATCGGCATCGAACTGCTCGCCGGCTGCCAGGCCATGGATTTCCGCACCGGCCTCAAATTCGGCCAGGACCCCCACACCTTCCGCTGCGCCCTCGAGCCCGGCCGTGGCACCGGACCGGCCTGGCGTCTCATCCGCAGCCGCATCGGCTCGATGCCGCATGACCGGCTGCTGCATGCCGACATTTGCACCATCAGCGCCATGGCGCACGAAAACATCATCGTCGAAACCGCCGAGACGGCGGTGGGTGGGCTGTAAAAAGTGAAACAACGGCCGGTGCTGACGGCCTCAACAACTGCAAGTATTCTGGAGAGCGAGAGCGATGAACAAGATCATCGGTGAAGGCTATACCTTTGATGACGTCCTGCTGGTGCCGAACCGATCGGATGTCCTCCCCAAGGAAACCGACGTCCGCACCAGGCTGACGCGCAAGATCACCCTCAATATCCCCCTGCTCAGCGCTGCCATGGATACGGTGACCGGGGCGGACCTGGCCATCGCCATCGCCCGCGAGGGCGGCATCGGCATCCTCCACAAAAACTGCTCCATCCAGGAACAGGCCGCCGAGGTCGACAAGGTCAAACGCTCCGAGGCGGGAATGATCATGAATCCCATCACCCTCGCCCCCGACCGCAAGCTCAGTGAAGCCCTCGAGCTGATGCAGCGCTACCGCATCTCCGGCATCCCCATCGTCGACGGCCAGAAGCTCACCGGCATCCTCACCAACCGCGATCTGCGCTTCGAGACCGATCTCAACAAGCGCGTCTCATCACTCATGACTGGCAAGGAGCGGCTCATCACCGCTCCGGTCGGCACCTCCCTGGATGAAGCCGAGAAGCTGCTCCAGCAGCACCGCATCGAAAAGCTGCTGGTGGTCGACAAGGAGGGCAAGCTCAAGGGGCTGATCACGGTCAAGGATATCCAGAACCGCAAACGCTTCCCCTTCGCCTCCAAGGACCATCACGGCCGCCTTTTGGTCGGGGCGGCTATCGGCGTCGCCCACGACACCCAGGAACGGGCGGAGGCCCTGATCGAGGCCGGCGCCGATGTCCTTGTCGTCGACACTGCCCATGGCCATTCGCACGGGGTGATCCAGACCGTGGCGCTGATGAAAAAACAGTTCCCCAAGATCGAGGTCATCGCCGGCAACATTGCCACCCCGGAGGCGGCCGAGGAACTGATCAAGGCGGGGGCTGACGCCGTCAAGGTCGGGATCGGGCCGGGCTCGATCTGCACCACCCGCATCGTTGCGGGCACCGGCGTGCCACAACTCTCCGCGATCATGAGCTGTGCCGAGATCTGCCGCAAGCTTAAAGTCCCCCTCATCGCCGACGGTGGCATCAAACAGACCGGCGATATCGCCAAGGCCATCGCCGCAGGGGCCGACACCGTCATGCTCGGCAACATGCTGGCGGGGACCGAAGAGAGCCCGGGCGAGACCATCCTCTACGAAGGGCGCAGCTACAAGGTCTACCGCGCCATGGGCTCGCTCGGGGCGATGCGCAGCGGCCGCGGCGACCGCTATTTTCAGGAGGGGATTCAGGATGCCAAAAAGCTGGTGCCCGAGGGGATCGAGGGGCGGGTTCCCTATCGCGGCAAGGTGGCGGATGTGATCTATCAGATGATCGGGGGCCTGCGCTCGGCCATGGGCTACAGCGGTGCAGCCACCATCAGCGATCTGCAGGAGAAGGGTCGCTTTGTGCGCATCACCCAGGCCGGACTGCTCGAAAGCCACCCCCATGACATCATCATCACCAAGGAAGCGCCCAACTATATGATTCAGGGCCGCTAGGTTGCAGGAGGACCGGAGAGCAGGCGAGGGGGGACAGCCTGAGGAGGCGGACGGCCTGATCTTGAAGCGGAGGGATAAAAAAAGCCCCGGCAGGATGCTGTCGGGGCAAAAGGGGTCCAGAGGACGGCGCGATCGGGAGGCGCGGTTAACTCAGCTTGTTAATCAGGGAGGCGAGCTTGGCTTTCTGATTGGCGGCCTTGTTCTTGTGAATAATGCCCTTTTTCGCCAGTTTGTCGAGCAGGGAGGCGGTGCTGCGAAACAGCTTTTCGCCCTCTTCCTTGCTGGTGACGGCGCGGACCTTCTTCACCGAGGTGCGCAGTGTGTTTTTATAGGACTTGTTGCGCTCGTTGTCGCGCGTATTGGTCTGGATTCTCTTGACAGCAGATTTGTGGTTCGCCATGGTTCCTCTCTTTTTTTATAGCCTGTAATTATAGCAATTTTTCTATTAAAATGCAACAAATATTTGCATAATCCCCATTCTCTTTTCCTCTTCCACGGTTTCCTCAACCTGAAAGGTCCTCCATGGAGAACATCCGGATACAGCGCATCACCACACCAGGGGAACGCAAACAGTTCATCAAATTCCCCTGGCGCATCTACCGTCATGACCCCCTCTGGGTCCCGCAGCTGATCGGCGATGAGATGAAAATACTCGATCCGGCGAAGGGGACCTTTTACACCCTGGGCGAGATCGCACTCTTTATGGCATGGCGCGGCAGCGAGCCGGTCGGCCGCATCTCCGCCCAGATCAACCACCAGTATGAACACTATCACGACAACCACACCGGTTTTTTCGGCTTTTTCGAGAGCATCGAGGATCAGCAGGTTGCAGACGCCCTGGTCCACGCTGCCGCGGAATGGCTGCGCAGCAAGGGGAAAAAACGCATGATGGGGCCGATGAGCCCCTCGATGTACGACATCAGCGGCACCCTCATTGATGGCAACGATACCATGCCCTGCATCCTCACCGCCTATAATCCGGCTTATTACGAGCGCCTGATGGACAGCGCCGGGATGATAAAGGCGATGGACTGGTACGCCTTTCTGGTGAGCAGGGACTCGCAGATCAGGCCGGGGCTGCAGCGCATCGCCGACCGGGTGATGCATCAGGAGGGGCTGGAGATTGTCCCCCTCGACATGAAGATCTTTGACCAGCGGGTGCGCGAGGTGGCACGCATCTTCTCAGATGCCTGGATGGAGAACTGGGGCCATGTGCCCTACACAGACCGCCAGGTCGAAGACCTGGTCAAGGAACTCAAAATGGTGATTGTCCCCGAGGTGACCCTTTTCGCCCTCTACCATGGTGAATGCATCGGCTTCTCCCTCAGCGTCCGGGATGTCAACCCCGCCCTGCAAAAGGCCAACGGCCGCCTTTTCCCCTTCGGCTTCTTCAAGCTCCTCTGGCATGTGCGCAAGAGCACACGCCTGCGCACCATGGCCATGGGCGTGCTCAAGGAGCACCGCCACCGCGGTATCGACATTGCCTTTTATCTCAAGACCTTCGAGGAGGGACTCAAGCTGGGCTTTGTCGACAGTGAATGTTCAATCATCCTCGAGATTAACCAGCGCATGATCGGCGCCCTCGAGGATCTCTCGGCCAGGCGCTACAAGACCTTCCGTTTCTACGAGAAAGAGATTTAAGAAAGCACGACGACGGCAATGCGGAGGCCGACTGCCACCCTCCTCCCCGGCCTCCGTCTCACTTGAGGATCCCATGCCATGAGCGGTGCGAGATTCCTCCATATCCTCCGGCGCAGCCTCCTCCTGCTCGCCGCGCTCGCCGGGCTCATCCCCGGCGGCGCCGGCGCACAATACTATTTCGGGCGCAACAAGGTGATCTATAACCACTTTGACTGGCGCATCCTTCAAACCGATCACTTTGACATCTACCACTACCCCGAGATGCGCGAGCTGACCGAGATCGGCGCCGCCTGTGCCGAGGAGAGCTACCGCTTCCTGGAGAACAAGTTCGGCATCAGCCTCACCGAGCGCATCCCCCTCATCTTTTACGCCACCCATGCCCATTTCCAGGAGAGCAACACCATCTCCTATCTGATCCCCGAAGGCGTCGGGGGCTTTTTCGAGTTTCTCAAGGGGCGTGTGGTCGTGCCGGCCAACGGCTCCATCCCCGAGTTCAAGCGGGTCATCCGCCACGAACTTGTCCACGTCTTCACCCATGCCAGAGTGAACCGGGTACTCAGGGAGCACAAACAGAGAACCCATCCCGGCCTGCCCCTCTGGTTCATCGAAGGGCTGGCCGAATACTGGTCGGCCGGCTGGGACAGCGAGGCCGAGATGTTCCTCCGCGATGCGGTGATCAACAACTATCTCTGTCCCGTCACCGGAATATACCAGATCAACGGCACCTTTCTCATGTACAAGGAGGGGCAGAGTCTTCTGCGTTTCATCGACCAGGGCTGGGGGGAGGACAAGATACTGCAGCTGATCGAGAACGTCTGGGTCTCGCCCTATTTCTCTGAGGTCATCAAGCTGACCCTCGGCATCGACTTGCGCGAGTTCGACGAGCGCTGGAACTACGCCCTCAAGAAGGAGAAATATCCCCTGCTCGGGGAGAATGACGCAGCCTCGCGCGTGACCACCCCGATCACCCGTCAGGGCATCAACATCAAGCCGGCCTATTATGAGGGGGATTCGGCGCAGGTGGTCTTCATCTCCAACCGCACCGGCTACGCCAACATCTATCTGGCCGCCCTGGCCGAGGCGGAGAAGGAACCGCCGATGGAAGTGGTGGTGGCGGGGG
This sequence comes from bacterium, assembly GCA_029554865.1. GTDB lineage: Bacteria > Zhuqueibacterota > Zhuqueibacteria > Residuimicrobiales > Residuimicrobiaceae > JAKPUX01. The sequence goes on from JAKPUX010000191.1 coordinate 47,547, forward strand.
AGCGCAGCGAGGCCTTTGAGTCCTTTCACATGCTCAACAGCGCCATCGACGTCAACGGACGCGGGGAGCTCGCCTTCATTTCCAAAAGCGGGGAACGGGATCTCCTCTACATCATGGAGCTGCCCGAAAAAAAGATTACCGGACGACACGGCTTTGAAAAGCTGGTCTCGCTCTTCTCGCCTTCATGGTCGCCGGACGGCCGGCGCCTGGTCTTTACCGGTCTCGCCTTCAGCGGTCGCCGCGACCTCTATCTTTACGACCGGGAGAGCGGGGAATTGACCTCCCTCACGGATGATCTCTTTGATGACAAGGATCCCGCCTTCTCGCCCGACGGCCGGCTCATCGCCTTCAGCTCCGACCGTGGCGCGGGCGGAGCAAAAGGCGGCTACAATCTCTTTATCTATGATCTCGCCGGCGGGGACATCACCCCGCTCACCCGAGGTGAAGCGCATGATCAGATGCCGGCCTGGTCGCCCGACAGCAGCTGCATCGCCTTTGTCTCCGACCGCAGCGGCACGCAGAACATCTGGGTGGTGGAGTCGCCTGCGGCTGCCGCTCCTTCCCTGGCGGAGCGCCTCGGTCTGCAGCCCGGCGCCGGCGCCGCCCCCCTCCATCTCCCGGCCCCCCGCCAGGTGACCCGCTTCATTACCGGGGCCTATGATCCGGAGTGGACCCCGCAGGGGGATCTCCTCTTCACCGTCTTTGAGAAATTCGCCTTCAACATCAGCCTCGAGCGCGACCTCGCCGCCCGTCTGCGCGCTGCTCAACAGCCGGCCGCGGCGGAAGAGGCGCCCGTCGACACCCTGGCCGGAACCGCCTGGAGCTATGAACGCATCAGCGGCGAAGGCGAGGGCAGGGAAATTCGCTACCGCTCCAAATTCAGCCTCGACATCGCCCAGTCCCAGATCACCCAGGATCCCATCTTTGGCACCTCGGGCGGGGCCCAGATGGTGGTCTCGGACATGCTCGGCAACTATCAGTACTTCTTCCTTCTCTACAACACCGCCCGCGTGCAGAGCGAGCTGCTCTCCAGCTTCAACTTCGCCCTCTCCCGCGTCGACCTCTCGCACCGCACCAACTTTGCGGTCGGCCTCTTCCACTTCGCCGGCCGCTACTATAACCGCTACGACCTCTGGTTCTGGGAACGGCGCTACGGCGGCTATACGGCGCTCAGCTACCCCCTCTCCAAATTCGACCGCATCGAGGCCAGCCTCAATGTGCGCTCCTCCGACAAGGAGTGGTATGCCGACGGCTACCGCCGCAAGGCCCTTCTGGTCTCCAACTTTGTCTCCTACGTCCAGGACAATTCGCTCTGGGGCCCCACGGGCCCCCTTGACGGCAGCCGCATCAACCTCACCCTGGGCACTACCGTGGATGTGGCCAATGCCAATGTCCGCTTCGGCACCGCCATCATCGACTACCGCCGCTACTTCCGCCTCTCCACCCAGGCCGCTCATGCCCTGCGGCTCTGGACACAGATCAACCATGGCAAGGAGGCCACCCCCTTCGTCATGGGCGGGAGCTGGGACCTGCGCGGCTACCGCTTCTGGCGGCTTTGGGGCACCAAGGTGGCCCTGCTCAGCAACGAACTGCGTTTTCCCTTCATCGACCGCTTCAGTCTCAAATTCCCCTTCGGCGGGGTAGCCATCAGCAGCATCCGCGGCGCCCTCTTCGCCGATGTGGGCAATGCCTGGGATGAGAGACTGGAGGAGCTGCTCGGCAGCGCCGGATTTGGGGTCCGCTTCCAGCTGGGCGGCATGCTGGTACTGCGCTTTGATACGGGGCGAAAATTTCTCATCCGCGATGCTGGCCGCTTCTATCAGCCCCGTCAGTACGATTTCGAAAAGGCGCTCTTCACCCAGTTCTTCTTTGGTTGGGACTTTTAGCCATGCGCGCCCTTCTGCCCAGCCGGCGGCCGCAAATCCGGCCCCGCTCCCTGCGCCTGGGAGTTCTCCTCCTCGCCCTGCTCTTCCTGGCCGGCTGCGGCCGTTTCACCTGGAAGCCGGCCGCAGCGGCTCCCGAGCTGGTCTGGCCGCAGCTGGGTGGATCCCCGGCGCGCAACGCCGTCGTCCCCGATGAGCCCTGCTTTCCCCTGCGTCAGCTCTGGATGAAGCGGGCGACCGGCGGAATCAATCCCAGCCTCATCGGTTTCGGGGAGTGGCTCCTCTACGCAACCAAGGACGGCAAGATCGAGGGTTTCAATCTGCGCAGCGGAGCCAAACCCGACCGGATCCTGGGCCGCAACAACACCGCACTGACCTGCGTCTGGAGCGGCGACGGACTGGTGCTGGTCAAGCGGCTCAGGGCGGACAATCTGCTCTTCTACGATCTGGATCGGGGCCGGATGCGCTGGCAGAGAAGTATCGGCCCGGTCATGGGCGAGCCCCTGGTCGCCGGAGGGCGGCTCTATCTGGCCACCCTGCGCGGCCGGCTGCTCGCCATCGCCCTCGAGGACGGCGCCATCCTCGCCGAAGCCAGCCTTTCCCACGACTGCCTCGCAGCGCCGGCCATGAGTGACACGGTTCTGGCCGTCGGCGATGACCGTGGCCTCTTGCATGCCTTCAACAGCCGCCTGGAGAGCCTCTGGCAGTATGAGACCGGCGGCGCCCTGCGCGCCCCGGCCGTCGCCGGAGGCGGACTCTTTTATATCGGCTCAACCAGCGGCCGTTTCAGTGCCATCGATGCCGTCTCCGGGGCAGAGCGCTGGCGATTTGAAAGCCCGGGCAAGATCCTTTACGCCGCGGCCGTCTCCGACTCCCTGGTGCTCTTCGCCTCCACCAGCAATCTCGTCTACGGCCTCGACCGCACGGATGGCCGGCTGGTCTGGCAGTTCGATCTCGGGGCGGTGCCGGCCGCCGCTCCCCTCATCTGCGGCTCGACCCTCTTCATCGGCGCGGCGAACAAAAAGCTCTATGCCCTCAGCCTCGCCGACGGCCGGGAACTCTGGAGCTTCACCGCCAAGGGGCGGATCAGCACTTCGCCGGTTGTGTTCGGAGGTCGGCTTATTTTCGCCGCCGGCTATGATTATCTCTACTGCTTCGCCTTGCGCTGAGCAGGACCCCGGTCAGATCAGCAGAGTGCGCAGCGCCCCGGCCTCTCCACTGAAGGCCTGCCTGAGGTTGTTGATGGGGAGGGGATAACCGCTCAGCCACAGGGAGGTGACGAAATCGCTGTGGCTGCGGCCGCGGCGGTAGCCGGGTTCCCGCGAGGGATGGATGAGGTAGGTGGAGATGCGGAACAAATCGGGGTTGACCAGCATCGACCCCTGGTAGAAATAAAGGTGGCGTGACTTGAACATGGAACAACCGAGGATCTTTCTGCCTTCGAGGGCGATGTCGCTGATGCCAGCCGGCTCCAGCCCCTCCAGGCCGAAACGGCGTGCCAGGAGATCGATGATGAAGAGATTGATCTGCTGAAAATAGAACCAGGGCGAATCGCTCTTGCCGCTCAAAAACGCGCAGCTCAGGCAGAGCACCCCGGGCATGAGCACGACGGCGCCTCCCCCCCCGCGGCGGCGGATCACCACCACCCCGTCCCGGCGGCAGGCCGTGAGATCGGCCTCCTGTGCTGCATTCTGGCCGTGGCCGATCACGACCGCGACGCCCTCCGGCTCCCAGCACTCGAAGAGAAAGGGCTCCGGCTCGCTCACCCTCTCATATAAAAGATCGTGTATCTCCACCGTCGCTCCTCTCCATCCGGCTGCTCACCGTTCCGCTGCATCGGGCATCCGTTCCGAAACCTGGGCGATCCAGCACCACCCCTGACGCAAACTGCACGCCCGGGAGGATTTGGCTGGAAATTATCCATATTTTTCCTATATTAGGCAAGACAAACCTGCAATCACAATCCGGTGGCCGAGTTCATGAGCGAAGAAATCAACCACAGAAAGTATGACCACATTCGCATCGTCCGCGATGACGACAGCACCGACCGCGGTAAAAGCTATTTTGATGCCTGGCCCCTCCAGCATCGGGCACTGCCCGAGATCGACCTCAAGGAGATCGACCCTTCGACACGTTTCCTTGGCAAGCCCCTCAGCTTTCCCCTGATGATCTCGCCGATGACCGGGGGCGATCACGACCTGGTGCGGGCGATCAACAAAAATCTGGCCAAGGCAGCGGAGGCGACGGGCGTGGCCATGGCGGTCGGCTCGCAGCGGGTGATGATCACCCATCCTGCTGCGCGGGAGAGCTTTGCCCTCCGCCCCTTCGCCCCCAAAACCGTACTGCTCGCCAATCTCGGCGCCGTCCAGTTCAATTACGGTTTCGGCCTGCGCGAGTGCCAGCAGGCCCTTGAGATTCTGGGCGCCGATGGTCTCTATCTCCATCTCAATCCCTTGCAGGAGGCCATCCAGCCCGAGGGCGAGACTGATTTCAGGGGACTGGCCGACAAGATCGGCGCTATTGCCGCCGCACTGCCCAGGCCCCTTCTCCTCAAGGAGGTCGGTTCCGGCTTGTCCCTGCGTGATGCCGAGATGGCCGTGGCCCGGGGCATCCGCTATATCGATGTCGCCGGCAGCGGCGGCACCTCGTGGAGCCGGATCGAGCATTTCCGCCACCGTCCGGGCCGCAGCAGCGACGGCGGCCGGGCCGGGCTGCTCTTTCAGGACTGGGGCATCCCTACGCCCGATCTGCTCAGGCAGCTGTCGCCCCTCCGCGACCGCGTAACCCTCATCGCCTCCGGGGGCATCCGCTCGGGCATCGACATGGCCAAGGCGCTGATCCTCGGCGCCAGCCTCTGCGGCATCGCCAAGCCCTTCCTCGAGCCCGCCCTGCGCTCCGCCGATGAGGTGATCCAGCTCATCGAACAGCTGCGCAAGGAATTCATCATCACCCTCTTCCTGCTCGGGATCAGGCGTCTGGATGAGCTGATCGGCAACGAAAGCCTGCTGGCATGAGGCGGCGCAAACTTTTCTTCCACCGGGGGCTCTGCCTTCTCCTGCTGACCGCTGCTCCGCTGCCCGCAGCGGAGTGGGGCGGGAATTATCCCGACCATATCTGGCAGGGGACGACAGCCGCTTTCAACAACCCGCGCTGGCTCTTCGCTGCCGGAGCGGTCGCCGGGCTGAGCGCCTGGGATCGCGATCTGCAGGCGGCTCATCCTCAGCTCATGCCCGCAGGGCTCGCCCGCTTCGGCAAGTATTACGGTTTCGGGACCAATTATCTGGCCGGGAGTCTCTTCATCCTCACCGACGGCCTGGGTGGTTGGCCGATGAGCCGCCGGGAGCGGCTTGACAGCTGGCAGAGCTTCAGCGAGGCCTATGCTGCCAACGTGGCGGCAACCGCTGTTCTCAAACTGGCCACGCACCGCCTGCGTCCGGACGGCAGCGGCCACGACTCCTTCCCCTCCGGCCACGCCTCGGCGTCAGCCTGCGTTGCGGCCCATCTCCAGCGGCGCTACGGGGCCGCCGCCGGCCTGCCCGCCGCCGCCGCGGCCCTGATCACCGGGGCCTCACGGCTGCAGCACGAGCGCCACTGGCTCTCGGATGTCCTGGCCGGCGCCCTGCTCGGCGGGCTCATCGGGGACGGCTTCGGGCAGCTGGAGCGCAGCTCCGGCCGGAACCAGCAGGCCCAAACGCGCTGGCAGGTCGATCTGCTGCTGATCTTTTAGGTGTGTGTGCATCTCCAATTAACCCCAACCGGAGTGAGAAATGAAAAAAATGGCAGAGCTTTTGGCGCGCGGCCAGTCGATCTGGATCGACTATATCGAACGCGAATTCATCACCGGAGGCCGGCTGGCCGGCCTGATCGGTGCAGGGGTGCGCGGATTGACCTCAAATCCCGCCATCTTCCAGAAGGCGATCAGCGCGGGCAAAGCCTACGACGCCGAGATCGCCGCCCTGAGCGCCCGCGGCCTCACCGGTGCACCGCTCTACGAGGCCCTGGCCATTGCCGACATCCGCGCCGCCGCCGACGCCTTCCGCCCCCTCTACGAATCCAGCGCGGGCATGGACGGCTATGTCAGCCTCGAGGTGAGCCCTGCGCTCGCCCATGAGGCTGAAAAGACCATCCTCGAGGCCAAACGCCTGGCCGCAGCGGTGGAGCGCCCCAACCTGATGATCAAGATTCCCGCCACGCCGGCGGGCATCATCGCCATCCCCGAGGTGGTGGCCGCGGGAATTTCGGTCAACGCGACCCTCATCTTCAACACTCGCCACTACCGGCAGGTCGCCGAGGCCTGGTTCACCGGGCTGGAGATGCTGCTGGCGCAGGGACGATCCCTGCCCGGGCTCTCCTCCGTCGCCTCCTTCTTCGTCAGCCGTCTTGACACCAAACTCGATCCCTTGCTCGCCGCGCGCGGTTTCGCGCAGTGGCAGGGTAAAATGGCCGTGGCCAACGCCGCCGCCACCTACGATCTTTTTCTGGAGCTGCACCGTTCCCCCCGCTGGCAGCGGCTCGCCGAAAAGGGCGCGCGCATGCAGCGTCTGCTTTGGGCCAGCACCGGCACCAAGAATCCCCGTTATTCGGAGACCCTCTACGTCGACGATCTCATCGGCACAGGCACCGTCAACACCATTCCGCCGGCGACCCTGCAGGCCTGGCTCGACCACGGCCGCACCGCGGCCGCCCTGCCTGTCAACCCCGCTCTCAGCTCTGCTGCCCTGTCCGCCCTGGCGGAGATAGGGATCGATCTGGACGGAGCGACGGAGGAACTCCAGCAGGATGGGGTGGCTGCCTTTGCCGGGTCGTTCGCTGCGATGCTGACTAGCGTCGCGGATAAAGAAAAATCACTGCGTCCCGCTCACTCTTCATAGACCCTTACGCGGGGCACGTCACAGCGTTTCTGCAGTCTGGCCAGGAGCGTCCAGGCGCTCTGCACCAGCCCTGAATACCCCGGTGCGGTCCCCGGGCCACACCCCCCCTCCGGCATCCGGAAATCATCCATTTTTTACACCAGCTGACGCAGCCGTATGGCCGCCTCCTCCCGCACCTCAATGCAAGGGTGTTGGCAGATCGATCGCCTTGAGAAAATTTTCATGCAGGGTCACACCCAGTTTTTGTGCGGCCAGGGCCTCGGCGCGGGCGGAATCCAGCCGGCCGAGGAAGTAATAGTTGACAGCCAGGGCCTGATGGAACTGGCCGTTGTCCGGATGGACAGCGATGGCGGATTGCAGCCAGGCCACCGCCTGTTCATGCTGCTTGCGTTCGCCCTGCAGCACCCCCATGCCGTATAGAGCCCGGGGATTCTTTTCCTCCTTCTCGAGGACGGCGCGAAAGAGACGCTCGGCATCCCCATATAGCCCCTTTTTCAGATGGATAATCCCCTGACTGGCGACATACTCCATCCGGGCGGGATCGGCCGCGGCGGCGAGCTGGTATTCCTCCATGGCACGGTCGAAAAAGCCCGCCTCCTCATAGCCCTCACCGAGAACATGATGGCTGCGGGCCACCTCCTCGTCGGCCTTCTGGGTCTCGCCCAGGGTACGGTAGATGGTCGAGAGCTGGTAATGGACCTCGTCCCGTTTGGGATCGAGGGCGACGGCCTTGAGCAGCTGCTCTCTGGCCTCGCTGAAGCGTCCCTGACGGCTGAGGAAGCGGCCGTAGGCCTGGTGGACTCCAGCATCCGCGGGAAAGAGTCTGACTCCGTTCCTGAGGGTGCTCTCCGCCTTGGCAGTTTCGCCCCGGCGTTCGTAGAGCCGGGCGAGCACCTCATGGCTGCCCTGCAATCCGGGCTGCAGCTGACCCGCCTCGCTGAGCATGTTCTCGGCGGCATCGAGGGAATCGGCGAGCAGGGCGGCACGGGCGCGGTTGAGCCTTCCGGCCGCCAGCCAGGCACGGGCCTCTTTCTCCCGGTTTTGTGCGAGCAGGACCACAGCCAGGTTTTCGGCTGGTTCCCAGAGATCGGGTTGCAGCTCCTGGGCCCTGGTGAAGGCCTTGCCCGCCTGCTCGTAGCTGCCGAGTCGCAGATAGGAATTGCCCAGGTTATTGTAGATCATGGCATGATCGGTGCGGATCTGCCAGCGATCCTTGCAGGTAGCCATCAGGTCAAAATAGCCCTTTTCCATGATCCGGGTGGAGCGGCCGTACCGCCTTTGCATGTACTCGTCATAGTTGGCCGCCGCCTTTTCATAGGCTTCGGTGGCGAGGTCGGGGTGCTCCGAAACGATGAGGTTGCCGAGGCTGTTATAGCCGGCGGAGAGGGTTGAATCGAGCGCGACCGCCTTTTGCATGGCGATGAGGGCCTCCTCCTCCCGTCCGAGGCGCTGGAGGACGCTGCCCTCCTGAAGGTAAAAGTTGGCGACGGCGGGCTTGTGCGCGATCGCCCGATCGATCGAGGCGAGGGCCCGTTCAAGGGAGTCGAGACGCATCTGTACGATCGAGAGGTTGTAGAGTGCGGCTGGGGCAGTGGAATCGGAGGCCAGCGCCCGGTAAAAGTCGCTTCCCGCCTCCTCCAGACGGCCCTGGAAGAGATGCACGAGACCGTGATTATTGGCCGCGGAGGTCATCTCCGGCCTGAAATGCAGGGCCCGGCGGTATTGGTGCTGGGCCTCCTCGAGCAGGCATTTGCGCGCCAGGACGTTGCCGAGATTAAAATAGGCGACGGCATAGGTTGAATCCATGTCGATCACCTGCTGGTAGCAGTCGATGGCCAGGTCGAGCCGGCCGCTGTGGAAATAGAGCACACCCAGATTATTGCGCAGGTCCTGCTGGGTGGAATCGATGGCCAGGGCGGTGAGGGTGGCCTGGATGGCTTCATCGTACTGCTCATGTTTGTCATAGATCTCCGCTTGCAGCAAATAGCCCGCAGTGGCGGAAGGAGCCAGCTCAATGATACGCTCGGCTGCGGCGAGGGCGTAATTCTTGTCCCCGAGATCGGCATAGGTCTTGGAGAGATTACTGATCGCCCGGATGTAATCGGGCCGCAGGCGGATGGCCGCCTGGTAGTAAACCAGGGCGGAATCGAGCTGGCCGAGGTGATAAAAGGCCACGCCAAGGTCGTTGTGCGCCACCGGATCAAAGGGAGTGAGCGCAATCGCCTGCCGGAAATGGGGCACCGCCTCGAGATAGCGCCCCGCCTCGATGGCATCCGAGCCCTTTTTGATATAATAGGCGGCGGAACTGCGCAGAAAGGCATCCACCTCATCCTCTTGCTTGCGGCTGCCCGCGCAGCCGGAGAAAAAAAGGGAGCAAAAGAGGGGCAACAACAGCAGCAGGTTCCTGGTCGAATGCATAGGGATGCCTCCTGTCAGGGAGAATAAAATGGTTGTTGACGAGGCCGGTGGGAGAAAGGGGATCTATCAGAAATAGAGGATCGAGGCCACCGTCAGAATATAGGCGAGGATACAGATCAGGATCGGCCGGTCATGGGTCAAAACCGTCTCGGGGGTCTCGCCGATGTTGAGATGCAGGACCAGATAGAGGTAGCGGAAGAGGCCGTAGATGACGAACGGGAGTGTGAAGGCCAGATTGCGGGTGGCGAATTTGTCGACAGTGCCCGCGTCGAGGGTGTAAAGGGCATAGGCCATCAGACAGGCCGCGGTGACGATGTTGATCATCTGGTCGAGCAGTTCGACGCTGTAGAGGGCGAGAGTCGTGCGGACCTCGGCCGCCTTTTCCCCCAGGGTCTTCACTTCGCTGCGGCGTTTGGTCAGGGCGAGAAAGAGGGAGAGGAAGATCGTGCAGATGATCAGCCACGATGAGACGCTCTCCCGGGCTGCGATCGTTCCGCCGATGGCGCGCAGCACGAATCCCGAGGCGATGATCAGCACATCCAGAATGATCACGCGCTTGAGAAAGAGCGAATAGGAGAGGGTGAAGGCCAGGTAGACGGCCAGGATCAGGGCGAACTCATGGTTGAGCAGCCAGGCTCCAACCAGCCCCGCGGCCATGAGCAAGAGCGCCAGGGTGACGGCCAGGCGCGGTGCGACGGCGCCGGAAGCGATGGGGCGCAGCCGTTTGCGGGGATGGAGGGCATCCTTCCTGCGGTCGATGACGTCGTTGACGAGATAACCGCTGCTGGAGGCCATACAGAAGAGGATAAAGGCGGCGACGGTATCGAGGATCTTGCTGAGGACGAGAAAATCTTCGGCGAAAAAAAGACCGGCGAAGACGATGATATTTTTAATCCACTGTTTGGGGCGCAGCGAAATCCAGATACCCTTCAGCATATCTCCTCCATCCCTTCCCCGAGCGCGCTGCAGCCGCCGGGGCCATACCTTGCAGCAGGCCCCGGGACGGTGCATGGAGGAAAGATAGCACTTTTATTTTAACAATAAAAGCTTTTTTATCTGCTGGAAGGGGCCGCTGTTCATGCGGCAGTAATAGGTGCCGGAGGGCACGGGCTGGCCGGCCTCGTCGCGGGCGTCCCAGATCACCTGGTGCCAGCCGCCAGCCGTAAAGCCATCATGGAGCCGGCGCACGAGCTGACCTGAGGCGTTGTAGATGACGACACTGACCTCAGCGTTCCGGCCGGCCCGGAAGGGGATGTGGGTGACCGGATTGAAGGGATTGGGAAAGTTCTGACCGAGGACGAAGGCCTCGGGTTCGCTCACCTCGGCCTCCACACCCGTGTGGATGTCAAGGGTCCAGGAGAGGGTTTCGCTCGAACGCAGGGTATAAATGCGCACCGTGACCCGGCTGCGCGCCGGAAAGGCGGGATTGGCCGTAACCTTGAGGCTTTGTTGGCTTCCGACCGGCATGCCGTTGAACGCCCACTGGTAGCGCAAAGAGTCGCCATCCGGGTCGATCGCCACAACATCAAAGTTGCAGGGCGTGTCGAGCTCAAGGACCACCAGGGTATCGGCCGGGGTGTAGCTGAGCACCTGCAGGGGACGGCGGACGTCGGTCACCCGGATAAGGCAGGAACGGCTGGTGGAGGCGCCGAGGCGATCGGTCGCGACGAAGGTGACGCGGTAGAGGCCGGCGGCGTTGAAGCCGGGATGCCAGGTGAGGATCCCCGTGAGGGTATCGAGCGCGGCGACGGCCGGCAGATCCATGGCTGAGAGCTGAACCGCGTCGCCATCCGGGTCATGAACCTGCACGGACAGGGAGAGCGGTGAGCCCTCGGGGATGGTGGTGTCGGCTGGGCAGGTCAGGGAGGGCGCCCGATTCACGGCGAGGGCGGCGCTGAACTGGACGCGCTTCGCCGGGTTCTCCACCAGCCAGACCTGTAGATTCTGAAGGCCCTTATCGCCCAGGATCCAGGAAGCGGAGGCGATGCCGTCTGCGCTGCTGAGCAGGGGTGAATCGGGGATGACGGCGCCGCCGCCGGAGACCACCCCGAACTGCACCGGCACGCCCGCGGCTGGGAGGTTGAGTTCGTCGAGCACGCGCACGACGAGGGGCAGGGGCAGCGCATTGCCCGCCCGGGCGGACTGGCCGTCGCCGGCAAGGAGTTCCAGGTTCGCCACGCGCGGCGCCCTCGTCATCGCCGAAAAGGTGACGGAGTGGTCGAGGCCGGCTACCCTGGCGGTGATGAAATAGGTGCCCGCCGCCTCGCCGAGCTGGGCGGTGACTGAGGCCCGGCCGTCGCCGCCGGAGAGGGCGGTGGCCCCGCCGGGGAAAGTCCCCTTGCCGGTCTCGAAGGTCCAGGTTACCTCAGCGTTGGCGAGGGGTTGGTTGTTCTGGTCCAGCACCTGCACGGTCAGCGGCAGGGGCAGTACTTTGCCGGGGAGGGCCACCTGGGCGTCCCCGCCCGACTTGAGGAGGGCGGCGGGCCGGAGGATTTCTGCCCATGCCGAGAAGGAGACCGCCGGCAGCAGGCCGTGGCGCAGGCTGATGGTATGGAGACCCGGGAGCGGGCTCAACTGGGGCTGGAAGCTCGCCTTGCCCTCCCCATCAGTGAGACGGGGGGCAAGTTCGACGCTGCTGCCGTCCGGCCGCCGCAGCAGGCCGGCCACCGCAGCGCCGGGGACGGGATTCTCGAAGGAGTCGGTCAGGGCGACGACAAGGGGCTCAGGCAGAGGGCTGTACGCATACCCGCTCTGGTCATCGCCCGAGAGCTTTTCCATGCGCGCGGCCGGGCCGGCAACAAAGAGGACGCCGGCGCTGTCAGGAGTGACCAGCCTCCCCTCGGCGAGGGCCCAGACCTTTCTGAGCCCGGCGCGGGTGGAGATGAGAGCGCCGGAAACCTCACCCAGTCCATCGGTCGGCCCGGCGGGCTGGCGCAGGGTATGGCTGGCCCCGCTGGCAAAGAGGGTCACCTGCACTCCCGGCACAGGCTGGCCGAAGGCGTCCCGCAGCCGGACGGTGATGATGCTGCGATCGCGATTGTTGGCCACGACCGGCGAATCAGCCGAGAGGGAACTCCTGGCCGGATCGAAGGGAAGGGCGGTCACGCCGGCGGTGAATTGGAGAGGAGAACCGGCAAGAGGTATGACGCCGTTGGCGGCGCCGGCCCGCACCAGAAGCGATCCCGGGACCGCACCGGCTTTGAGCTGGACCTGGACCCGTCCATCCGCTCCGCTCACCACCGTCGCGGCAGCGGCATTGTTAATGGAAGCGGCCCCCTGAACAACCTCGAAGAGCACCGCCTGACCAGCGACCGCGTTGCCAAAGGTATCGCTGACGGCGGCCACCAGGGGCGCGCTGAAGGATTCGTTGACCCCAGCGCTCTGGCCGTTACCTGAAAGCGCACTCAGGCGATAGGGCGCCCCGGGCACCGCCGAGGCGGTCACGCTCACGGGGGAATTGAGCAGGGAGGCCGCAGTCGCGAGCAGGCTCTGGCCGGCGCCCGCCGCGACGCCCAGCCGCCACTGGCACCTGGCGATGCCGAGGCTGTTGGTCAGAACACGGACCTGCGGGGCACCATTGACCCAGCCCCCGCCCGCGGCCACGCTGAAATCGACCGGGTAGTTCGCCACCGGTTTTCCGTCGCTGGTGACCACCCGGGCCGCCAGCGAGTCGGACAAAGCCCTGCCCGCTGTCCCGGTCAAGTTATAGGCGCTGAGCCACTCCAGGGCTGCCGCCGGTCCTGAGGTGACCGCATCGAAAAACACCGTCCACTCCGGGGCGTCCGCCAGCCAGGCCTTGACCTGCTGGGCGCTCCCGGGCTGCGCGCCGAGGCGCCAGGTGACCCGTACCATGCCATTGGCGTCACTGAGCACCATGGTCGAATCGGCGCCGTTAACCTTTCCCCCCCCGAGCAGGACCTTGAACAGGACCGGGCGCTGGCCTGCAGCTCCCCCCTCCGCAAAGAGGACCTGGGCCGCCAGGGGCTGCGGCAGGTCAACAGCCGGTGCCCCCGCTTGGCCGGATCCCGAAATCCGCACGAGCTGCAGCCGGACGGGCGTGGTGTTGGCAAGATTGAAGAGGACAACAGCTCCAAAATCGGGCGAGGAGGCCTGCACCTGCTGATGCAGCTGGCCGGAGCCCGGGCTGAAGGTCACCGAGGCGATGCCATCGGTGCTGGTGTAGGTCACGCCGGCGGGCTGGAGAGTGCCTCCGCTCAGGGCTGTCCAGTGCACCGCAGCCCCGCGTACGGGCCGTCCCGAGCCGTCGGTCACCCTCACCTGCAGGGGACGGGCCAGGGGCTGACCGCTGGCGCCGCTCTGGCCGTCGCCACTGTGATGGACCATCTGCTGCGGCCGGGTGAAGATGACCTTGCGGTCGGCGGCCACGCCGGCCATGCGAAGTTCCGTGCCGTCGAGAAAACGCACCTTGACATCGACGCTGGTGCGGCTGCCGAGGCCGAAATGCTGCACTGGATCGTCCTGGCAGAGGTAGCCGTAGGCATTCATCACCTGGCGGTAGCCGACCAGCTTTTTCATGTCGTCCATCGCCCCGGTCTCGAAGAGCCAGATTTTGGTGCCGAATCCGCCGGCATCGCCTTTGGGCCCGCGACCAGTGACCTTGAGCCAGTGGCTGCTGCGGGGGGTGTCATTACGAAAAAGGCGGTTCGAGTAACGGACCCGGACGTCCTTGTTGGCGTCGACGTAATAGATGTCGAGATCGCCGTCGCCATCGATATCCGCCAGGCCGCCGCCGCGCGGATCATAGGCCGAAGCCTCCACACCGGCCACACCCTGCAGGGAAAAGTTGCCGGCGCCGGTATTGAGATAGATTGCAGAGGTGCCGTAAGAGCGGGAAACGAACAGGTCGAGCCAGCCGTCATTGTTAAAATCGCCCAGGATGGGCGAAAAGCCCCACTGGTCAATTTTGATGCGGCTGCTGATATCGGTAAAGAAGCCGTTGCCATCATTTTCGTAGATTTTCAGCTTGCGGGCGGTGATGTCCTTTGGGGGGATGAAAAGGTCGAGATCGCCGTCGTTGTCGAAATCGGCAAAGGTGGCGCCATTGACGTCGTTGCCGGCATCATAGAGCCCGCGTATCCGGGTTTCGTCGCTGAAACGGCCGCTGCCGTCATTGATCATGAGCTGGTTCGGTGTCGGCACTGCGCCCACGCCGAAGGAGTCAGTGCCCGCGGGGGTTTTGCCCAGATAGGTATAATTGCGGTGGCAGATGAAGACATCCATCCAGCCGTCATTATTGACATCGGCGGCGGTGACGCCCTGGGTGCCCAAATAACTCGGATTTTCCGGGTGGGTCAGACCGGTGTCGTCCTGTTTGGTGAAGGTGCTGTTGCCGTTATTGTGGTAAAATTCATTCGGCTGCGCCGGGGTAATCCAGGGGATCTCTTTCTTGTTCTCGACCGGTCCCCAGTTGACACCGAGAAGGTCCATGAAGCCGTCATTGTCGGCGTCGAAGGCGACCACCCCGCGGGTGCCGTAGCCGAGAAAACCATAGGTGTCGACCCAGACATTGTTCTTGTAAAGGCCGGCTGCGGTCATCACGGTGTCGAAATAGCCGACCCCGTTATTACGGTAGAGGCGGTTCCAGTCGTCGGTGGTGGCGTTATAGATATCGAAATCGCCGTCGTTGTCATAGTCAAAGAAGCAGATGCCGTGAGTACCGGTCATGCCATAGTCATCCGAGCAGCCGCGCTTGCCATCCTCCTCCGAAAAGGGGGCGCCGCCGGGCTGGCCGATATAGAGGGTTTCGGGGACCTTGCCGTCGGCCTTGCGCACGGCCGAAGAGATGTAGAGATCGGGGATCGAGTCGCCGGTGACGTCAGCAAAGGCGGCGCCGTGGCCGTAGGCGCTCACCCGGACGCCACCTTCGATGGTCACCCGCCAGCCCCAGGCCTGCATGGTCTGGGTCACATCGGTAAAGTTGACCTGCTGGGCGGAGGCGCCCCCCTGCATGAGCAGAAGCAGCCCCATCACCCAAACGATTTTCCCCGCACACGGCCCCAGGATCTCTCTTCTCATCATACCTCTGCAATTACCGGTTATTTTACATAAAGCAATTTTCTGACCACCCGGAAATCCCCGCTTTCCATGGCGTAGTAATAGAGGCCTGTCGGCAGGGGCAGGCCGTTCTCATCCCGGGCATCCCAGACCAGGACATGCCGTCCTGAGGTGAAATTCGCATCGGCCAGGGTGCGCACCGTCTGCCCGGCCGTGTTGCTGATCCGGATCCGCACCCTGCCTGGCGCGGGCAGATGAAACTCGATCTGCGTCTGCGGATTGAAGGGATTGGGATAGTTCTGGAGCAGGGCGAATTCCGTCACCTTCGCCTGAGCCTCCTCCACTCCCGTAAGTAAGTGCATCACCCAACTTTTCGAAATGGCGGTTTCCCCATCCGAGATGCGGACCTCGACCCTGCCCGTGCTGCTGACCAGGGGGTAGACCCTGAAGGTGGATTCCCTGCCGGCGATCTTGTCGCCGTCGATCAGCCAGAGATAGTCCAGGCTGTCGCCGTCGTCATCGATGGCGCTCACGGAGAAATCGAGGATGTGGTAACCGTTGACAAAGAGCTCCGAGTCGGCGGGAGCCCAGCTTTGGAAGCGGGGCGGATGATTGGGCGGGGGCTCCGCAGTCAGGGTGAAGAGTGCCTGGCCGGAGATTCCCTCCACCACCGCCGCAACCTTGTAGACGCCTGTGACGGTGCCGAACTGGAAGCGGACCGACGCCAGGCCGGCCGGATCCGAAACCGCCGCAGCCCCGTCAGGAAACAGGCCCCGGCCGTTGAGATCGGAAAACTGGACTGTGACCCCGCCCAGCGGGGCGTTGAACTGATCAAGAACCCGCACCTGCAGGGGAGCTGCGAGCAGGGAGCCTGCGCTGCCATGCTGACCGTCCCCGCCGGTGACGGAAAATGTGGTCGGGACCCTGGTGATGACCAGGGGATTGACCGTGACCGTAAAAGTGTAACCCGCGCCGGGAGCTGCCGCACACTGGGCGGTGACGCTCTGACGGGCCGGTTCAGCGGCGGGCAGATAGTGCACCGTCGCATACCCGCGGGCGTCGGTGTGGACCGGCTGGGGCTCGATAAAACTGCCAGCCCCGGCAAAGGTGACCGCTGCGCCGAAGACGCTGTTGCCATAAGCATCCTTGACCTGAACCACCAGGGGCTGCGGCAGTGCTTCGCCCTGGGTGAGCGCCTGGCCGTCGCCGCCCTGCAGGGCTACAACCGCCGGCTTGCTGAAGAAGAGCTTGCGTCTGGCCGGGACCCGGTACATGCGCAGTTCGGTCCCGTCGAGCATGCGCACCCGGACATCGACGCTGTCGCGCGAGCCCAGGCCGAAATGCTGCACCGGCTCGTCCTGGCAGAGATAGCCGTAGCTGTTAAGGACCTGGCGGTAGCCGACCAGACGGGTGGGATCCTCCATATGTCCGCGGTCGTAGACCCAGATCTTGGTGCCAAAGCCTCCCATGTCGCCTTTGGGTCCGCGGCCGCTGATTCTGAGCCAGCGGTTGCTGGTGCTGGTGGTATTGATGAAGAGGTGGTTGCCAATGGTGTCCGGGTAGGTGGGGCTGACGGTGATGCCGTCCTTGTTGGCGTCGGCGTAATAGAGATCGAGATCGCCGTCGTCGTCGACATCCCCGACCGCAGAGCCGCGGGGATCATAGGATTTCAGGCGCAGGCCGGTGTTATCGTCGGAGGTGAAAGAGCCGCCATCGTTACGGTAAAAGCGGGTGTAGTCGCGTGTGCGCGGAGCGATGATATCGAGATCCCCGTCATTGTCGGCATCGAGAAAGACCAGAGAGAATCCGTACTGGGCGATATTGAGCGCAGAGGTGACCTCGGTGAATTTGCCG
This sequence comes from bacterium, assembly GCA_029554865.1. Lineage (GTDB taxonomy): Bacteria > Zhuqueibacterota > Zhuqueibacteria > Residuimicrobiales > Residuimicrobiaceae > JAKPUX01. The sequence continues at coordinate 64,588 of JAKPUX010000191.1, forward strand.
CGGCCGTTGTTGCGGTAGACACGGACCATGCCGTCCTGCTTGGCCTTGGGCACGATAAAGGCATCATAATCCCCGTCGTTGTCGTAATCGGCGAAGGTGGCGCCGTTGCAGTCGTTGTCAGGATTGGTGTTGAGTCCGGCGCCGCCGGCGTTCTCGGTGAAGCGTCCGGTGCCATCCCCGAAAAAAAGCTCATTGTAGACCTGCCGGCCGGTGGGCCCATTCACCAGGGCTTTGCTGACGGGATCGATGGCGACATAGTTGCGGTGGGCGACAAAGATATCCATGTTGCCGTCCTCGTCGGCATCGACCACAGTGCAGCCCTGGGTGCCGATCCAGGCGGGATTGAGCGGAGTGGCGCCGCTGTTGGTCACCTGCCGGAAGGTGCCGTTGCCCTGATTGAGGTAGAACTCGTTGGGCTGCTCAGGGGTGATGATGGGCGCGCCTTCCGGTTCCCCGGGGGCTGGCCAGCGTTTTTCGGCCGGCCCCCAGTTGGTGGCGTAAAGATCCATCCAGCCGTCGTTATTGGCATCGAAGGCGGCCAGAGCCCGTGTGCCGTTGCCGTAGCTGGCATCCGGATCGAAATCGGGCATGCGGTTGCGGATGAGGGGCAGGCGGGCATCATCGCTGGCATCCGCAAAGAAGCCGGTGCCGTCGTTGCGATAGAGCCGGGTCCGGTCATCGGTGGTCGCATTGACCAGATCGTAGTCGCCGTCGTTGTCATAATCGAAAAAGATCACCCCGTGCGAGCCAGTCCAGCCATGCTGATCGGAGATCTTGCGTTTCGAATCGCTCTCCTCAAAATAGCGGCCGGAGATGTTGGCGTAGAAGCTATCCTCGAGGCCGTCACCATCCTCGATCTCGTTGGCGTAGCGGACGGCATTGGTGATGTAGATGTCGGGGCGGCCGTCGCCGGTGGCATCGGCCATGGCGACACCGTGGCCGAAGCAGCTGACGCAGGCGGCGCCATTGGTGTCGTTGTTCCCCCAGACCTTGAAAGTAGCCGTCGCGTTCCGGAAGCGGATGGACTGGGCTTGGGTTGTTCCACCTGCGAGCAGCGCCAGCAGTAGCGTCGCCAGCTGCCATTTGTGCCTGTTCATCGAGATGCTGTGCATGGGACCTCTGGAATTAGACCATTCATTTGATTAAGATAGAGTACAGATAGCGGGGAAGAATGCGGAATATTGTTTCATCCGGCCGGATCGGACGCAGTGTTTTGCGCCGGTATTCGTGCCTTAAACAAGCCGGCGCCGGGCCTGCATGACAGCAGGTCCGGCGCCGATGATCGATCACTTGGCGAGAAGCAGTTTTTTGGTCAGGAGATGGTTATCGGTGCGCAGGCGGTAATAGTAGATGCCCGTGGGCACCGCCATGCCTGCCTCGTCGCGGGCGTCCCATACCAGGCTGTGGACACCCGCCCCCCTGACCCCGCGGGCCAGGGTGCGGACCAGCCGTCCCTGCAGATCGTAGATGGCGAGTTCCACCTCAGCCGCAGCCGGCAGCTCAAAGTTGATGGTCGTCACCGGATTAAAGGGATTGGGATAGTTCTGCGCCAGATCTACCCGTTCCGGAAGGGCCAGTTCCGCCGCGACCGGGCCGTGCAGGGTCAACAACCCGCTGCGATCCACATCCTGAATCTTGTAATAATACTTCATCCCCGCCCGGGCGCCGCGGTCGAGATAGCTGTAGCGCCCCTCCGCAGCAGGCGAAATCAGGGCCGCGTTGATGGTCTCATAGGGGCCCTCGGCGAGGCTGCTGCGCAGCACGTTGAAGCCGAGATGATTACTCTCGGAGGCGGTCCGCCAGCTCAGCAGTACGGCCCCCTTCTGGGCGGAGGCAGTGAGGGAGTTGAGCTCCACCGCACTGGTGATGAGATGGACATGCCAGTTCAGTTCGCGCGTCGCCTTGTTGTCCGATACGCGGACGGTCACAACGCACTCTTCCGGGAAAATCTCCTTGTCCGGATACCACATGAAACTGGTCTGATCGCCGCCGAAGATGCCGTTGACCGACCAGTGATAGGTCAGGGGATCGTTCTCGGCATCACTCGCAAAGATCTGGAAGGGGATGAACTGGCCGAAGGCACGGGTCAGGGTGGTATCCCCCGGTTCAAAGGAATCGATGCTCGGAGCGGTGTTCAGGGTTGTGACGGTGATGCGGATGCGGGCGGTGTCCGCCGCCTGGAAGGCATCACTGGCGATGAAGGTCACCATGTAGGGGCTGCCCGCGGCCTGGGCGCGCGTCGGCGTCCAGGTGAAGCTGCGCTTGCCGGTCGAGTCGAAGGCGGCTCCGGAGGGCAGACTGCGCGCGCCATAAGTGATGGCATCGCCGTCGGCATCGAAGGCGGAGATGCTGAAGGTGATCGGAGTCCCCGCCAGGACCGAGGGATCGGAGGGCACGGTCAGTTCCGGCGCAGCATTGACCGCCTGGCTGCTGAAGGAAAGGGCTCCGCCCGCCTTGGTGACCGGCGAGAGCTTGACGCTCTGGCGACCCTTGAGGCCGAGCCTCCAGGTCACGCTCACCTGTCCCAGGGCGTCGCTCTGCACCTGCGCCGCCGTGGTCAGGGTGCCGCCGCCCTCGAGGATCTCCCACTGAAGCAATTCACCGGAGAGGGGATTGCCGTAGGCATCGCTGACCAGGGCCTGAAGAGTCATCTCCTCATTGGGCCTCCCGCCGGGTTTGGCATCCTTGACCTTGCTCAGGTAGACGGTCGCCCGCTCCTCGACAATGAACTGGAATTCCCCGGTCAGCCCGGAGGGATGATAGGCGGTCACCGTGTATTCGCCGGCGACTACACCCGGCTTGAAGAGCACCGCGGCATAGCCGCGCTTGTCGGTGGTGACCGGGTTGGGGCTGAGGAAATCCCCCTGGCCCTTGCTCTTGAAGAAGGTCACCGGCAGCCCTTCGGCCGGGGCGGCGTTGGAATCGGTCATGGCCACAACGAACGAGTCAGCAAGCGCGGTGTTGACCAGGCCGATCTGACGGTTGCCACGTACGATGGTCATGCTGTTGGGATTGGGGGGGTTGGCGATGGCGTAAAATTCAATCTCCCTGCCGCCCAGTTCCGGGACCACAGCGGCGACATACTGCTCGCCGATCCTGCTGCCGAGAATCCAGTTAACCTGGGCTTTGCCATCGGGGCCCGTAGCCACCGGCTGTACCTGTGATATGGATCCGCCGCCCGACTTGACGCGGAAGGTCACCCAGATGCCGGGAACGGGATTGTCGTTGGCGTCATAGAGATAAAGGCCGACCGGCGAGGGCAGTCCCGTGCCGCGCAGGGCGATCTGACCAGTACCGAAGGGGATCGGGCTGGCGGGCGGACCGGGCACAAACACGACCTCGGCGGAGTCCTGCGGAATAATGCTGTTCTCCACCATGCTCCAGACCTTGAGAGCGCCCGCACGGGTCGAGGTGATGCTCCCCTGGGTCTGACCGCCGCTGTCGGTGGCCAGGGCCGGCTGCTTGACATGTACATCCAGGCCCGAGGTATAAAGGGCGACCGTCTTGCCCGGGACCGGATTGCCCTGGTCGTCGTGCAGGGTGACGATGATGGTGGCCGCCGCCTTGCCGTCGGCGATCACCGGCGTGGTCACTGTCAACTGGGAACGGATGCCGTCGGGCTGCCCGATATGGGCGGTGACCTCGAAATCGACCGGTGAATTTGCGAGGGCGACCCGTCCGTCATCGGCCGTGGCGCGGATTTTGATGACGCCGGGGGTGCTGCCCAGCTTGAGCGCCACGCGGGCGATGCCATGAACATCGCTGACGGCCGCCAGGCTGTTGGACTCGCCGTTGAGAAGCGCGCTGCCGCTGTACACCTCAAAGTTAACCGGCTGGTTGGCCACCGGTTTATCGGAGGCGTTGAGGGTGCGCAGGCTCAGAGAGTCCGCAAGAAAACGGCCCACTGTGCCGGCCAGGCCGCTGCCATGCAGATAGACCATCTTGGTCGCAGTCGTGCGCCGGCCCGAGGCGGTGAACTGAACAGGGGAACCGTTCAGCCGCATCGAATTGAATTCGGCGCGCGCCTCGAAGCTGTAATTCTCATTGCCGAAATTTGAACCGATGCTGCCCACAGCACTGGCGATGCCGGAGGCATCCGTGTTCCGGATGACCTGCGCAGCCCCACCGAAGTGAGTGCCCGGGGTGATGGCCTGAAAGAGCACCGGATGGCCTGAGACCGGCACGCCGAACGCATCGGTCACCTTCACCTTGAAGGGCTCTGGCAGAGGCTGGTTGATTCCGCCCACCTGGTAGTTGCCACTGACATAAAGGATGGAATCAGCATCTCCCGCGGCCGTGGTGGCGTAAAAGATCAGGGGTGAGGGATAAGTCGGGATCTCGGTGCCGAGATACTGTCCCGATACCGTCACCTGGTTGATGTAATCATCATCGCCCAGGGAAAAGACCACCGAGGCCTGACCCGTGGGATTGGTCTGGATCGTGGCCAGGGTGAGGCCATTGACGTTGCCGTTGCCACGGCTCACCAAAAACTGCACAGGATGGTTGGCGATGGGATTGCTGAAGGAATCGCTCAGTGCGACGATGAGTGGCTGCGCGAGGGGCGCGCCGAAGGTCCCCTTCTGGTTGTCGCCCGAGACCTTGTAAAGCAGGGCGGGGCTTCCGGCCTCAGCGACTGCCGTGAAGGTGATCGGCGATCCGGTCAAACCGGAGGCCGTCGCAGTGACGGTGTTGGCGCCGGTGGCGGTCCCCAGCCGGTACCAGGCCGAGGCGTATCCGCTCTTGTCGGTGGCGATGCGGGCCGAATTCTGGCCGTTAATCGAGCCGCCCCCGGTGATGACATTGAAATCGACGGGATGGTTGGCGACCGGATTGGCGTTGGCGTCGGTCACGCGCACCACAAAGGGGGCGGTGAGGATGCGCCCAACCTTGCCGCTCTTGCCGTTGCCCGAGGTCTCGACCAGCCTGGTCGCCGCCCCGGCCGTGGCCGAGATCTTGAAGGTGACTGTGCCGGCCGCGCCCACCGAGGTGGCCTGAAAAACGTTGTTGGTGTCTCCCACCGCTGTGCCCACATTCGGCTTGACCGAGGCCAGCCCATCAGGGGAGGTGTTGATATCCACCGCGGTCTGGCCGTTGATCTTGCCGCCGCCGGCGATCACGGCAAAGCGCACCGCAACCCCGGCGATGGCGTTGCCCTGATAATCGCGCAGGCGGACAACGAGCGCGGCATCAGGGGTTGTGCCCACCCGGGCGCTCTGACGGTCGCCCGATTCGTAGGTCAGACGGCGCAGGGGCTCCGAAGCCGAGGCTGAAAAGAGTGCGGGTGTGCTGGTGTTGAATGCCCCATAGACCTGCAGGGTCTGCACGCCGAGGAGCATGCCCAGACGCCAGTTGGCCGATGCCGTTCCGTCCGGGCCGGTGACGGCGGTCATGGGTGAGCTGCCGCTCGTGCCGAAGCCCCCTCCCCCGGTGGCAACGTTAAAGGTAACCGTATAACCGCTGACGATATTGCCGTACTCATCGGTTACCCTGACCTTGATCGGGGTGGCGAGCACCTCATTGAGGTAGCCGCTCTGTCCCTCTCCCCCTACCTTCACCATCTTCGCTGCAGGGCCGGGATTGGCCGAGGCGACGATTTCGATGGGGGCCGCAGGGGTTCCGGGGGCTGAGAGATTGATGATCTGGGCGCCGCTCTTGTCGAGCGAGGTGATCCGGACGCCGTTATTGGCCGCCCCCGCGGTCCTCCCCAGCTTGAAGGCCGCTCGCGCCAGGCCATGAAGATCGGTCTGGACGGAGGCCGAAGCGCCGCCGTTGACGGTGCCGTCGCCCTGGGAGACCGTGAAGGTGACGCTGTGGCCCGCCAGAGGGCGCTGTTCATCCGCCTTGGCGTAGACCCGCACCGTGAGGGAATCGTTGAGCACCGTTCCCGCCACCCCGGTCTGGTTGTTGCCCTTGACCAGGATGAAGGAGGCGGCGTCCCCGCCGGTGGGATCGATCTCGACCAGGGTATTGCTGTTGACGGTGCGGGTGAGGACCTGTCCATCCGGCAGGGTGACGCGCAGCACGCCCGCTGTGTTGGAGCCCATGCCGAAATGGGCCATGCGGCTGGGCTGGCTCTGATAACCCTGGATCGAACTGATCTCGCGATAGCCCAGGCGGGTGCCGCTGACGCCGCTCTGTTCAAAGAGCTCGAGCTTGGCGCCGAGGTAGCCGAGAAGCTTTTTCTTGTCGAGCACGCGGACCAGGAGAAAGCCGTTCTCGCTGGCGGTCGTGTTCCGGAAAAGGAAGTTGCGGCCGTAATTCAGACCATTCGAGCCGGTGGTGCCTTTGGCCGTGCCGAAGATATCGATCTTGCCGTCGCTGTTGTAATCGGCCATAGCTCCGCCGCGGCCGTCCTGAAAGATGGCCTCCAGGCCGGTGCCGGTATATTCCGCGAAACTGATGCTGCCCGGCGAAGAGGTGTTGCGGTAGAGGCGCGAGCCGTAATCTGAACTCTCGGCGCTGTACCGGTTGCGCTTGATGAGATAAAGGTCCTGAAAGCCGTCATTATCGACGTCACCGACGATGGCGCCATAGCATTCGATGTAGATGGTGCCGGCCTTGGAGAAGGAACCGCTGCCTGAGTTGCGGTAATAGAGCACCTGGGGCTTGGCGTCACCGGCGCTGGCCACGGAGAGGAGCAGGTCGAGCCAGCCGTCGTTGTCGAGATCGGCAAGAGTCGGCGCATTCGGATCGGTATTGACATCCAGCCCGTAAGCGGAGGCCTGATCGGTGAATCCTCCGGCCTTGTTGTTGATCAGCAGCACCGCAGCGGCATTGCGGCGGGGGAAAAAGATGTCGACATAGCCGTCCTTGTTGATGTCGCCCGCAGCGGCGCGCGCCCCGGAACCGAAGGGCAGGCTGCTCAGATCGACGCGGGTGAAGCTGCTGTTGTTCTGATTGATATAGAGGACGTTGGCCGCCCCGTTGTTGGCGACGAAGAGATCGATATCCCCGTCATTCTCCAGGTCGAAGGCCAGGGGATTGATGGAGCTGCTGGTAGCGGTATTGATATTCCAGGATCCGCTCTGGTCACTGAAGGAGCCGCCCTGATTGATGAAGAGGCGGTCGGAGCCGCCGTAATTGGCCAGAAAGGCATCGAGACGGCCGTCGCCGTTGAAATCGGCGCTCGCCATCGCAAATGAGGGGCCGGTGTCAGCAAGCCCGGCGGCCGAGGCCGATTCGGAGAACTTGTCGCTGTCCGGAAGCGCGGCGAAGTAGCGGTTGGCCTGATTGAAATAGGAGGCGTAGATATCCTCTTTCCCGTCGTTGTCCAGATCGGCCCAGCTCACCCCCTGGCCGTTGAGAGTGGTATCGACGGCTACGCCGGCGGATCTGGTCACATCCGCGAACGAAATCGCCTTCTGCGGTCCCTTCAGGACCAGGTTGCTGTAGGTAACCCCGGTCATGGAGGAGTATTCATAGTTTTTGCCCAGAAAGATGAAGGAGAAAGCCTCGCCCTGCATGACCCAGGGGGTGGAGGCTTCGACGAGCTTGCTCCCCCCTGCCCAGACCTGGTACCAGATCGTGCCGGGCCTCCAGATGAAACGGAGGGTGTAGGTCGTGGAGGCGTTGTAGGAGTATCCAGGCACATCGGCAGTCTGATGGTTCGCCCGCACCGGATCGTACTGCGATTTGGTAAAGAGCTTGAATTGCACGCTCGATCCTGAGACCTTGGAATCATCGGTTTTAATGAAGGCATAACTGCCCTCCGAGGGATAGCTCACCCCGTCGCGCTGGTAAAAGGCGCCCCGCCCGCGCGACCAGATCGAGAAGGGGATCCAGTCCTTGGTGACGGCATCTGCGGAGAGCCCCTTGACCTGCACCTCGAGAGTGCCCTCATAGGGCATGTAATCGGCCAGGTAGAGCTTGAGCCGGCCATTCGCACTTGTGGGCCGCCATCCGGCCGAGGAGAAGGAGCCGCTGAAATTATCGAGCTGGGCGACCGGAGTCGAGGAGGTGGTCAAATCGTACCGGAAAAGCTCCCGGGTATGGTTCGGCTGACCCCAGGCCAGACTCCATACTCCCGTCAGAACTGCGATTACAAAAGTTGCTTTTTGCTTCAACATAACCTCACCCTTGAAAAGGTTAAACCGTCACTTGAGAAATACCAGCTTGATCATTTGATGCAGGCCCTCGCCGCGCAGCACGCAGGGATAGACCCCGGAGGGCACCGTTTCACCGCTGTCCGACTGGCCGTTCCAGACCAGCCGGTGATAGCCGGCCGCAGCCCTGCCGGCGTAGAGCGTCCGGACGGCCTGGCCCGACATATTGTAGATTCTGATCTCGACTTCCTGAGGCGCTGCCAGTTCCCATGCGATCGTGGTCTCGGGATTGAAGGGGTTGGGATAATTCTGCACCAGGCGGCTGCGCGTGGGCAGCAGCGCCTCATCCCGTCCGGAGGCGACGCCCGTAGGCTGCTGCACCGACCAGGCCTGCGCCACCGAATCGCTCTGGTCGTATACAGTCGCAGTCAGGGTGAACTGGGCCGGCAGGGCAGTGCCGGTTAGGATAGTCAGGGTATCCCCCTCTCCCACCAGCCGCCCGTTGAGCCGCCAGCGGCAGGTCAGGGCATCTCCGTCCTGATCGGAAGACTGCACGCTGAAAGTCGCGGGCTTGAAGGCCGGGGCCTGGATGTAAAAGGACTCGGGCTGATAGGCATAGATCACCGGGGGCCGGTTGAGGTTCTGGACCCGGACCGTGGTGGTCTTGCTGGTCACCCCCCCGTTTTCGTCCCTCGCCGTGAAACGGATGATATGGCGCCCCTGTTGATCATGTCCTGGCCGCCAGATGAAGAGCCTGCTGTTGACGGGATCGAAGGTGGCGCCGGCCGGCAGATTCTCAACGGAAAGAGTGACCGCTCCGCCGTCCGGATCGACCGCCCTGACCTCGAAAACCAGATTGATGGTCTCCAGCACGGTGGTGTCGTCGACGGCGTAGATGACCGGCCCGAGATTCTCGATCAAGAGGGCTGAGAAGAGCGCCTCCTTGCCGGGCAGGGATGGGGATCTGGCCTGCAGGGTCTGGGTGCCGCCTGCGCCCAGGGTCCAACTGGCCGCTGCGATGCCCGCTCCGTCGGTGATCACGACTGCCGGGGCGACCGAGCCGCCGCCGGCGAGGGGGGCGAACTGGACGGTCTGGCCCGGGACGCCGTTGCCAAAGCGATCGGTGAGGCGCACCTTGATCGGGGCGGGCAGAGTCTTGAGGGCGCGGGCGGGCTGCTGATCGCCTTCGTGGACCACCATTTCGGCCGCTGCACCGGGAGTGGCGAAGAGGGTAAAGGCGACCGGCGAGCCGTTGACATGGCTGCTGCTGGCCTGACAGAGATAGACCCCGGCCGTGGTGCCGAGGCGAAGCGTCGCCGCCGCCTGGCCGTCATTGTCAGTATAGAGGGGCTGTGGCTCGACGATCGCGGCCCCGCCAGTCAGGCTTTCGAAATGGACGGGGACATTGGCGACCGGATTGCCCGCCAGATCGGTAACCTGCACCATGAGCGGATAAAGGCTCTTGCCGGCCTCGTCTGAGAGGCTGTCGCCGTAAATCCGGGTAATCAGCGCCGGGATCGAACGGGATACCGAGAGTGTAAAGTCGACCGGGTCGCCTGAACCCGCCAGTGCGCGGATTCTGACCACACCGGGCTCAGTACCCGCCGCGACGCGCATTCGCGCCAGGCCGTAACGGTCGCTGAGCACGGCGCTGGTGGTGCCCAGGCTGGCTGAACCCTGGAGTACGGCGAAAGTGATCCCCACCCCGAAAATGGGGGCGCCATGATCATCCACCACCCGTACGGTGAGGCTGTCCGGAAAAAGGGTGCCCGGAGCCGCGAACTGGTTATCCCCCCCCGACTTTTCAAGCTGTATCTGCTGGGGTAAAAGGGCGGTGGCGGTGATGGTGCGCAGGACTGCAGTGCCAGCGGCGCGCACATCGAGCTTTTGTTCGCCGACGCTGGAGCCGAGGATCCAGGTCGCCTGCGCGCGCCCGGCCTGATCGGTCATTATCGTCTGCCCGGGTGAAACCTCGCCGCTGCCCACGGCCGGCGTGAAGATCAGCTCAGCGCCGGCGACCGGATTGCCGTAAAAATCCTCCAGCCGCACCACTACAGGCTTTTCGAGGGCCGACTGGATGTAGCCGGACTGGAAATCGCCATCCACCGCGCTGATGCGCTGGGGAGTGCCCGCCTTGAACTGCACAACCGGGGCCACGCCGAGATATCTCTCCTTGCTGGAGATATAGATTCTGATCGTTTTGCTGCCGGCGACCGTCGAGCTCACATAGCCCTCGGTCTCGCCCGCGCCGTCCGTAGCCGCCTCGGGCTGGACGATGCGGTTGCCGTCGCCGCTGACCAGCAGGGTGACCCGCTCTCCGGGAACACCATTCCCCGCACCATCGACCAGGCGGACGCGCACAGCACATTCAGCGACCCCGTCAGCCGTGACCGGGCTGGTGATCGTCACCGTCGAGGCACTGGTGTCGGGCTGCCCGTAAGGGGCGCTGATGGCCATGGTGAGCGGCGAATTGACCAGGGCCGAAACCCCGTCGTTGGCGCTGGCCTGCACGATATGGGTCTGGCTGCCCAGCTCCACCCCGAGCCGGAAGCTGATCTGGGCGATGCCGGCGGCATTGCTCTGCACCGTGGCGGAGGAGAGCGCTCCCACCCCCAGCTTTCCTGAGCCCTTGACCACCTTGAAGAGCACCTCCTGGCCGGCCACAGCCTGCCCCGCCTTGTCGACAATTTTCACCGCCAGGGGAAACGGTAGCACCTCGCCGGCCTGGGCGCTGGCGCCGCCGCCGCTGACACCATCCATCTTGTGGGCGAGGCTCTTGCGGGCGCTCACGTAAAACCTGACCGGGGAGCCGGAGAGATGGACTCCGCTGCCCTGAAAGGACTGGGCCTCAAAGACATTGTTGGCGATGCCATAGGCGGAGCCCAGGGTGGCCGTGACCGCCACCACCCCGTTGGCATCACTGATCCTGGTGACCTCCGGCTGTCCTTCCAGATGGCCGCCGCCGCGCCGCACCCAGAAGGTCACCGGATGGTTGGGCACGGCATAGCCGCTGAGGTCGGTCACCCGCACGCGCAGGGGGGCATCCAGAGGCTGGCCCGCCAGACCCGAACTGCTGTCGGGCGAGACACGCTGCAGCATGGCGGGATCGGAGACCGCTGTGGCCGAGAAGAGGAGCGGCGAACCCGCCAGAGCAGTCCCCTCCCCAAAGGAGGTGACGGCGACTGTGTAGACGCCCGGGTTATCCCCAAGCTTGAAGAGCGCCTGGGCAATCCCCGCGCTGTCGCTCGAAAGGGTCACACTCTTCTGGTCGTTGATCCAGCCGCCCGCGCCGGCGATCGCAAAGGTGACCGGGTGGCCCGGCACGCCATTGCCATAGTCATCCGCAATCCGCACCTGCAACAGGCGGGAGAGGGTATAGCCCGGCGCACCGCTCTGCAGATCGCCATCCAGCTTGAGCAGCAGGGCGGGCTGTGCCGCACCCGTTGAGGCAGTGAAATAGATCACCCGGTCCAGTCCGCTGTACTGCACGCTGACGTGGTTGTTGGCCGTGCCCGCCTGCGTCCCCAGTCGAAGATGGACAGAGGCCCGCCCCTCCTCATCGGTCTGGACGCTCTGCTGCTGCGCCCCGTCGAGGGTGCCGCCGCCGGCCGTGACCTGAAATAAAAGATCGTAAAAGGGACAGGGATTACTGACGCTGTCGACCAGCTGGACGACGAGGGGGGCCTCCAGCAGCCCGTCGGCGGTGCCGGACTGATTGTTGCCGCTGACGTAGAGCAAATTGCGTGGCCGGCCGGCCACAACGATGCGCTCCAGCGCCGTCGCCTGGATCTCGAGCGGAGAGCCGGAAAGGGACTGACCATTGGCCGAAGAGGTTATGCGCAGGCTCTGGGTTGACAGTGGGACCGGACCGAGCTGCCAGGCGACCGCAGCGATGCCGTCGCTATTGGTGAGGCGTTCCACGGCGGCACCATCTCCAGGCTTAAGCCGTCCATCCCCGGCAGAGATAAGGAACTGCACGGGATGGCCGCTCTGGGGCGCCCCCAGACTGCTGGTCACGCGCACCCGGATGGAGTCGGCCAGAATCTGGCCGGTGTAGGCGGATTGGCCGCTGCCCGAGAGCAGGGTCAGAGCGGCCGGGCCGGTATTGATCACCGTGAGGGAAAAAAGAGCGCTCTCAGCCCCGGTCGACGCCGTGATCGCCCGCCCCCCCGCCGTGTTGCCGGCGGTGAAAACAACCCGGGCGATGCCGCGCCCGTCAGTATGGACCGTCCCGGCGGGGGCGAAACTGCCCTCACCACCCTGTGCCGTAAAGGTCACCGGCGCACCGGCAACCGCCTTGCCCTGGGCATCTCTGACCTCCACGACCAGGGGCTGATTCAGGGGCAGCCCCGCCATCCCGCTCTGGTTGTCGCCGTCGAGCACCGTGATCGAGGCCGGCTTGCTGAAATAAAACCTGCGGTTGGTCCCGAGACGGCTCCTGAGTGTGGTCCCGTCCAGCATCCGGATCCTGACATCGACGGAATCACGCATGGCGACACCAAAATGCTGGACGATATCATCCTGGGCCAGATAGCCATAGCCGGTGATGATCTGTTTGTAACCGACCAGATGTTCCATATCATCCATGTGGCCCTTTTCGAAGAGCCAGATCTTGGTGCCGATGGCGCCGAGATCGCCCCCGGGGCCGCGCCCCCAGATTTTAAGCCAGCGGTTGGAGGAGGGTGTATCGTTGCGAAACATGCGGTTGCTGTAGGCCGCATTGGTGTCCTTGTTGGCGTCGACATAGTAGATGTCGAGATCGCCGTCGTTATCCATATCGGCGATCGAACCCCCGCGGGGGTCATACATCGCAATCTCGACGCCGCTGTTGCCCTGCAGGGCGTACTTGCCGGTACCGTCGTTCAGGTAGATCCGCCCCTTGTCGCGGGTACGCGGGGCGAAGATGTCGAGATCCCCGTCATTATCCATGTCAAAAATGAAAGATGTGAAGCCCCACTGTTCGATGACCACATCCGTACTGACATTCTTGAAATAGCCCTTGCCGTCGTTCTGCAGGACGCGGATATTGGGCCGGGCCTCATCGACATAGACGACGAAGGCATCGAGGTCGCCATCGTTGTCATAATCGGCGAAGGTGGTACCGTTGATGTCGTTGCTCTCGGAGAACATGCCGCGCTCGCGGATGTTCGCCTCGGTGAAATTGCCATTGCCGTCGTTGATGAAGAGGTCATTGGGGGCCGGGGTTGGCCCGCGTCCCCAGAGGGGTTGGCCGAAGGCGTCGACCCCTAGGTAAGTATAATTGCGATGGCAAACGAAAATGTCGACATCACCGTCTTCATCGATGTCGATCGCGTTCACCCCCTGGGTTCCCTCATTGCTGGGATTGACCGGAGTGCAGCCGCGATCACCGGCGTTGGTGTAGGTGCCGTTGCCATTGTTGATAAAAAGTTCGTTGGGCTGGGGCGGCACCGTCCAGGGATTGCCGTTAACATCCTCGACCGGCCCCCAGTTGGTACCATAGAGGTCGATGTCCCCGTCATTTTCGGCATCGAAGGCAACCAGGGCGCGGGTACCATAGCCCATCTCGCCATAGGTGTCGTAGGTGACGCGTGTCGAGAGCAGGGTGGCGGCGGTGGTATGGTTTTCAAAGGTGCCGTCCCCACGGTTGCGGTAGAGACGAACGCGGTCATCAGTGGTGGCATTAAAGATATCCAGATCGCCGTCATTGTCATAATCGGCAAAGATCACACCGTGGGATCCGGTCAGTCCATAGCTGTCGGTCACGCCGCGGGCGCCGTCCTCCTCGGTGTAGGGGGCGCCGGCATGGCTGATATAGAGGGTCTCGGGAACCTTGCGGTTGGCGAAACGGACGGCGCTGGCGATATAGAGATCGGGCAGGGAATCGCCCGAGATGTCGGCCCAAATGCTGCCATGGCCGAAGACGCTGACCCCGTTGACCACCCAGCCGGGGACCTTCATCGTCGAGGTCACATCCGTGAACCTGATGGTCTGCGCAGCTCCGAGCCCGGGCAGAAACAGCAGCAGGAGCGGGACCAGCAGTCTCTTTTTTAAACAGGTGTGATACAGTGAGTCAATTCGTCTCTTCAAGCGCAGAGGCATAAGGAATGCTCCGAAGCATACAATTTATTGAATTACATGGATATAGCAATGCCTGACCAAAGCTGCGTTAGAATTGGCCCCCGCTCATCGCCCACTTTTAAGCAACAATCAGGCCCAATTCGTGCGGAGAGTCGATTTTTCGCCCCTGGGCTGGATGGCGTGCGTTTGAAGCCGGAAATGGCGGTCCATTCAACTCATTTATTTATATATTATTACAACAGAAGGATAGCTTTCCGGGAGAGCAAAAAAGAGCCCCGGTCCGTGCTGGACCGGGGCGGGAAAATCCACCCCTGAAGGCATTGAAGGAGGTGAGAGCAGAGAGCCGGGGCGTCCGCGGGCGGCGGGACGACTCGCAGGCGTCCCTAGTAGCTGACGCCGAAAGAGAAGGAGTGCACCGATTTGAAGAGGCCGAAATCCTGAAAGGCGTAATCGATGCGCAGTTTCGAGTCGCCAAGGGACTGGCGCACCCCGAAGCCGAGGGTCAGGCCGCGCTGATCATAGTTGCCCATGTAACCGGCGCGGAGGAGAAACTGCTGCCTGTAGGCATATTCGATGCCGTACTTGGCCTTTTCCTTGAAATCACGGGGGTGGCGGGTCTCAAAGCCGGCCGTCATCTGGTGCTCATCCTGCTCGCCCAGCCAGATCGAGAGGGGATCGAAGGAGAGGCTGAAACTGACCGCATAGGGAAGCGGAAATTTTTCCTCCTCGTACTTGATCTCCCGGGAAAAGTTCTGCATGGCCGCGCCGAAGCGGATGTTGTAGAGGCGAAAGTCATAGATGGCGCCGATGTCGACGGCAGGTTCGGAGAGGGCGTAGCTTTTCTCCTCCATGCTCATGTTCGGATCGTCCACATCCGTGCCGGTGACCCCGACCCAGGCGGAACCGAGGTCCTGGTGGGCATATTTGACGTGGACGCCGTAGGAGAAGCGGTCGCTCACCCGCTGGCTGAAGGCGAGGCCGATAGCAAAGGACTGGGGCGAAAAGGCCCCGGTCTCTTCGAAGCCGAGTTCATTGGCGGCGCGGCGGGTGCCGTAGAAATCGCCATAATCCATGATCAGGGCGTCGAGGCCGATCACCCCAAAGCTGCCGAGCCGGATGGCCCCGGCCAGGGCGCTGTGGTTGATGTCGGCGATGCCGCGGGTGTAATTGATGTTAAAATCATATTTTTCTTCAATCCAGCCCAGGCCGGCGGGATTCCAGAAGAGGGTGTTGCTGTTGCGCAGGGTCACCAGCCCGAGGCCGCCGCGGCCGATCGCTTCGGCGGAGACCGGGTTCTCCAGGAAGCGGAAGCCCACCTGCCCTTTCTTGATGATCTCGGCATGCCCGCAGGGGCTCAGGAGCATCAGGACCAGGGCGCATATTAGAAAGAGGTGCATAGGGGTTTTCATAACATCTCCCTCGGTTAAATAGCTCAGAGCGCAGGCTCCAGGGGTTTCGGGTTCCATTCAGCGCACCACGATGAATTTGACATACTGATCGGGCAGGGCGTTACCCTTCACATCCCGGGCCTCGGTGACGGTGAGGAGGTAGATGCCGCTGACGATATACTGATTGGAATCGGTGCGCTGGTCCCACACCACCTGGTCGGTGCCGAAATGGTCGAAGGAGGTGATCCGGTCGCCGGTTTCGGTGAAGACGCTGAGCTTGCACTTGTAGGGCAGATTGACGAAGAGAATGCGCGATTCGGCGCCGGGAAAGCCGAGGCTGCCGGCGTTGAGGGTCGCCGGATTGGGGACGACGAGCACCTTGTCGGTGGTGGCGAGCCCCGCCTTGAAAGGGATGGCCGGCAGTCCGGTGCGGTTGGCATAGCGCGAGCTCTCCAGCCGCTGACCGGGGAAGAGGCCGTCGGTGTTCTGGGTGCCGTTGTCGAGGGCGGTGACAGCGTAATAATAGCTGACGCCGCGGGTCACCTCGGTGTCGACGTAGCGCTGGGTGGAGCGCTCGGTGATCTCGGCGATCATCTGCCAATCCTCGCCGGTGTAGCGGTCCTGGGGATCGAGGACGTAGGCGGCGCCTTTTTTGCGATAGACGCGCCAGGCCTGCCAGTCATCGACGCCGGTGTCGGGGTCCTTGAACCAGGAGGGGTCGGGGTAGGACCATTCGACGACATTCTGGTCGGCGTCGCTGGTGACGGTCAGGTCCGGAGCGGGCGGGGGATCGGGGACGTTGAGGTTGCGGTTCCAGGCCCAGAGGGCGCGGTCGAGGGTCCTGGCCAGAGAATCGCGCCCGGTGAGCATATAGTCCCGTTTCTGCTGGTCGGAGATATCACCTTTGAACCAGCCGCGGCCGATGGAGTCGGCCTTGGCATCGGAAATCGAGCCCACGCCGATGGCATAGACCACGGTGATGCTGTCGTAGCGGGCGGCGGCGGCGTTCCTGGTCAGCTCGTAGGGACCGACGGTGATGAAGCGCATCGGGCCTTTTTCCGGCGAGGTCGAGAAACCGGCCGAGATAATATCGAGGGGAAACTTGCCCCGGCTGTCGAGGCCGAGATAGGTGTCGCGCAGGCCGAAGTCGCGTCGCCCCCAGAGGTCGGCGACAATGCCGGCGTGCGGCATGCTGAAGGGCTGCGAGAGATCCTCGCTCTGGTCTGTGACCGATTTGGGGGCATGCAGCAGGGCAAAGCCGGGGATCTGGGGCGCGACCAGGCGGCCGTTGGTGCGGTCGGGATCGCCGGTGTGGTCGGTGCTGCCGTTGGGATAGGCGGTCGCACCCGATTTGGTAGCATCCCAGTAATAGGCGATCTTGAGGCTGTCGCGCACCCCCCCGCCGGCCAGCCGGGAAGGATAGGCGAACCAGCTGTCGAGGTCATCCTCGCCCTCAAAGGAGAAACCGCGCTGCACTTCATACTCTCCGGCCTTGGTGGGGCCGAAGCTGAAGGAGAGCGGCCACCACAGCCTGATCTTCTGGTCGGGGAAGAAATCGATATCGATGGGATTCTCGATCGGGCGCTTGGTCTCGCCGGTGAACTTGAAGGTGAGCTTGTAGATGAGATAATCACTGTGATTGGGATTGCTGAAGGCGTAGATCTCGCCGCGGGTGCGGATGCCCCAGAAGGGCAAAATATCCTCCCAGACCGCCTTGATGTCCGAGCTGAGGTTGGGATCGGTCTCCCAGCGGTATTCGCGCGTCAGCGGCGTGCCATCGACGACGATGAAGGGCGGGCGGTGCCGGCGAACCTCCCAGGAATAGTCGTTGCGGCCGACGCTGGTGAAGGGAGTGGGAATGATCTTGTGCTGCCCGAGCTGATCCACCGTGCCGCTGTCATCGAGGCAGACGGGGTGAAATATCTGATAAAGCATCTGGCTGTGCCACTGGTCCTGCGGCCAGTAAAACAGCTCGGTGTTCTGGGCATCCGAACCGGTAAGCATCCAGCTGTACTGGCTGGTGAACTGCCCCTCGCCGTTGAGCTTTTTCATCTCCAGGTTGATCGCGTTGACGTCGATGAACATCGGGGGTCCGTTGTAGTTGCGCTGCGCCAGGCCGACGCCATGCATCAGCAGCAGTAAACTCATCCCCCAAACGGGGAGGTATCTGCATCTGCGGCTCATCTTTTGCTCCTTGCCAGAATGGTCTTCTTGTATTTTAAGCGAGCTGGCGCGGCCGGAGGGCTCGGCGCCGGTCCCGCGGTCCTTCGTTAAAAGTTGATGCGCAAACCCACCAGCGCCCGGCGGGGATTAAGAAAGAGGGGCGCGGTGAACCAGCCGATATTGATATGCTCCTTGTCCCACTCGCCCATCTGGTCATCCCCGTGCTGATCTCCGGTTTCGAAGGGAAAGTGCAGGGACTCCTTGTAGGCGTCATACTGGGAGGTGCTCATGTTCCAGTAGGAGAGGCGTTTCTGGTTGAGGAGGTTCTGGATGGTCAGCACCCCCTCGAGGCTTACCCCGCCGACGCGGAACATCTTGGAGGCGCGCAGGTCGAGGTTGGAATAGTCCACCACGTCGATGCGTTTCCACAACCGCTCCACCTCCTGTGGGTTGACGATCACACGGCCGCCGTCGCGCCATTCGTAATAGAGATTGACAAAGATGTCGCCCAGCAGGGCGCCCGGCAGCCAGGTGATGGCATCGAGAATCCCGCCCTCGCCGGGTGTGATCCTCTTGAGGGTGTTGTGGATCCCTGAGGAACGCGGAGTGTGCAGGGTCAGGTTGAAATTGCCGCGCGGCCTCGGTTCGGTGATGGTGAGGTTGGGCCAGCGCTGCTCGTTGATCGCCTTGAGGCGGTTTTCATAGACCGTGGCCAGGCCGCTGCTGCCCCGCGACTGGAGCATGTACTCATAGTTGCCCCAGAAGGTGAGGTACTGGCCGAGGTTTTTCTCCAGGCGCACCTCGAGGCCGCGGATATCCTTGTAGGAATCGGGGAAGTAGCGGGAGACGTTGACCTCCTCCCAATAGTCGATGTAGGTGCGGCTGAGAGGCTCCCCCTTGATATCCTTGTAGTAGAGGGTGACGTTGAAGAGAAAGCTGCCGAGGAAGCGCTGCTCGTAGCCGAATTCATAGGCTATGGTCCGGGCCATGTCGAGGTCGACCGAGGGCACACTCGCCCAGCCCGGACCGGTGGCGAGGTTGTAAATGAAGTGAATGTTCGGCCGCTGGTAAAAGTGGCCGTAATTGAAGTAGAGTTTGCTGCCGGTAGTGACGGGGAAGGAGACCCCGAGGCGCGGCGAGAGCTTGAACTGGCTGCTTTTGCCGCCCTCAGGCCAGCCGGTGGGCGAATCGAGCTCCTCGCGGAAAGAGACCCAGCGTTCCCAGCTCCCGAAGCGTCCGGGCAGGTACTCATAGATGAGATTGTAGAGGTTGGCATAGTCCTCGTCCAGGGGCTGCCGCACCTCAAAGGGCTCTTTCTGGGGGTTGAAATATTCGGCGCGCAGACCGACGTTGGCGATCATCCCCTGGAATTCGAGCTTGTCCTGGAGGTAAAGGCCGATCTCAACCGGTTTGGCGGTGAAGTACTGCCAGGTGTCGGGAGTCCAGCTCTGTTCAGACTGGGCCCAGGTGCCGGAATTGACCTTGAGATAATTGTAGCGGATATCGAAACCGGTCTCGACCTGGTGATGGCGGCCGATCTGGGTGGTGACGTCGCCGCGCAGGCTGGCCAGCCAGGTGTAGGAGGAGTCGGCCGCCTGCAGCCCGCCGTAGAGCCAAAAGAGGTTGTTGATGTCGGTCAGCCAGTTGGTGGAGCCGTTGCGTGTACCCATGGTCGGGGCGTTGAGTACCCGCCATTTGTCCGTCAGGGATATCCAGGCATCGGCCCGGCTGGTATCCAGGGCGAAGGGTTTGAGGGTATGGTCATTGTAGCTGAACTGGAATTCCAGATCGTAGAAGGTCCGCGGCGAGATGGTATGGGTCAGCTTGGCCCCGCTGAGGATGTAGCGCTGGTCGTAGAACTGCAGGCGGCTCTTGTTGAACATCTGCGCAAAGCCGTTGGCGCCCCCGAGCAGAGCCGCCTGCTGGGTCACCGAAGCGGAGTTGGAGCTGAGAAAATTGAAACGGGACGAGTTGTCGATCAGCGCCCCGCCGAAGGTCGAGGCCGAGCCCGCGGTGATGGTGTTGACGTTGGCATACATGCCGTTGAGCGAGAATTTCATCGCCGGAGTCATCATGGTGGTGATTTTGGCCTGGGCGTTCCAGTCGACGTAATTGTCGCGCGGGCCGATAGGGAAAGCGTACTGGGTATTTTCGTACTTGCCGCCGAGCATGATGGTCGATCGTTTGGCCAGCGCGCCCCAGAGGGGGATCCAGGAGCCCGGCAGCGGCCCGGTCAGGGTTCCTTCAAGGTAGTAGTCGGGCTCCCTGGCGAACTCGTACTGGGGGTGCTGCAGCAGCCACAACTCGCGCTTCTGCTCCGCAGTCAGGACCGCGCTCTTGGGCAGGCCGATCGCTTCATAGTTGTTGCGGCCCTCATACTTGTTCTTCCAGCCCCGGAAAAAGCGCAGTTCAGGGGGCACCAGCTTGTTGTCGACCGTCCCCTTCCAGGCGAATCCGGTCGCGCCGGTGTCGGCGAAAACGCGGTAGATCCAGGAATCATCGCTCCAGGGATTGTTGCCGAAGAACTTGCGCTCCGTGGCCGGGGTCATATCCGCCTTGACCGAGAGGGTATACTTGTCGCGGTTGCCCTCCTTGGTGACCACATTGACCAGCCCGGAGCGGAAGCCTCCGTACTTGGACTCGAAGCCGCCGGTGAGCACCTGCAGCTCCTCGACCGATGTGGAGTTGAGCGAGAGATAGGAATTCTCCGAGCGGGGATCACGCAGGGAGATGCCGTCGATGCGGACATCGGTCTCGCGGATGGCGCCGCCGCGGATGCTCAGGCCGTTGCCGTCGGTGTTGGCCACCAGCTCGACGCCCTTGATCTTGTTGACAAACTCGTCGACGCGCATCACCGGCGCTTCATCGATGCGCTGGGTGGTGATGATCTCCTGGGTGCTGGAGACATCGGCCTTGATCACCTCGCGCTGGGCGACCACCTGCACGGCCCCGACATCGACCGCGGTCTGGCCGAGGCCGAAATTGAGGGTAGTGGTGCGGTCGAGATTGACCCGCACCTGGCGCTGCACCATCGGGATATAGCCCACCATGGTCGCGCGCACATCGTAATTTCCGGGTGAAATGTTGAGGATGACGTAATAGCCCTCCAGATCGGCGGTCGCCCCCAGGCGGCCGGATAGGGAGACCGCCTTGCCTCCCTCCCACTGCGCCTCGACGATGATGTTGGCGCCGGGCAGGGGGTCACCGCTGGCCTTGTCGACGATCCGGCCGGCGATCTTGCCGCTGGCTGCCTGCGCCGGCAGCGCGCAGGCGATGATCAAAAGTCCGGTCAGCGTCAGAAAAAAGGCCGTGTTAAGCCTCGCGAACATGACGGAACCTCCTTGTGAGGATGAAAAAGCGGGTCGTGCTGTGATATTCGGGGAGTGCCGGCGCCCAACTGAGGCGGCGGGAGTCGGACGGTGTTGGGGAGTTGATTCAGGCATCAGGAAACAGACTTCCCTCGTTCGAGGAATAAGATGTTTTCTTTATTGAATATAGCAATTGTGTTCCCGTGAAGCAAGTTTTTTTCACTTGCATTTGTGTTTATATTTTGGCAATTTTGCTCCATCTTGTCATCCGCTGTCACCAGTCGGGAGGAACGAATACGCAGGTACTTGGCATCGATCTGGGCGGCACCAAAATCGCCGCAGCGCTCTTTGCACAGGAGGGCAAACTAATACGCCGGGGCAGCGCCCTGCTGGAGGGCCGGCAGGGGCAAGAGGTCGGCGCGCTCATCACCGCGACCGCCCGCCGGCTGGCGGAGGGCGAGGAGATCGGCGCCATCGGCATCTGCATCCCGGGCATCTATTATGCCCGCACGGGCAGGGTATGGGCGCCCAACATTCCCGGCTGGAACGACTATCCCCTGCTCGAGGAGCTTCAGCAGGCCTTTCCAGCCATCACGGTCCGCGTCGACAGCGATCGCGCCTGCTATATCCTCGGCGAGACCTGGCAGGGAGCGGCGCGGGGCTGCCGGAACGCCATCTTTCTCGCCGTCGGCACCGGCATCGGCGCCGGGATTCTCGTCGATGGCCGCATTTTGCGCGGTCATGACGATATCGCCGGGGCCGTCGGCTGGATGGGGCTGACCCAGCCCTGGCACCCCAAATACGCCGCCTGCGGCTGCTTCGAATACCATGCCGCCGGCGACGGCCTCGCCCGGGTCGCCCGGGAGTATCTCGCCGCGAACCCCGCAGCCCCCAGCATCCTGCGCACCAGACCTGAGCAGGAACTCAAGGGGGCTGATATCTTTACCGCCTTCGACCAGGACGATCCCCTCGCACAGCGCATCCTCGACGAAGCTATCGTCCACTGGGGCATGGCCGTGGCCAACCTGGTCAGCGCCTTCAACCCCGAAAAGTTCATCCTCGGCGGCGGCGTCTTCGGTCCCGCCGCCCGTTTTCTCGACCGCATCCGGGCAGAGGCGCAAAAATGGTCCCAGCCCATCGCCTTCTCCAGGGTGACCCTGGAGATCTCGGCCCTCGGCGGCGATGCCGGCCTTATCGGCGCCGGCAGCCTGGCGCTGGCAGCGGCGCGCGAATGATCCCCCGTTCCAGCGAATCCGGCACCTGGCCGGCCAGGACTATTCACCCGCCGGCGGGCAGCAATGCACCTCCTAACCACAGGACACCCCATGTCGTATAACCGTAAAGCCGTCTTTTCCGCCGCCTGCGTGGCGATGTTCATCTTCGGCATCGTCATGTCCATCCTCGGCGCCCTCCTCCCCTCGGTCATCGAACAGTTCGGCCTCGACAAGGCCATGGCCGGGTCGCTCTTCCCCCTCATGACCATCGGCATGCTCCTGGGTTCTCTCCTCTTCGGCCCGATCGTCGACCGCTACGGCTACAAGATCCTGCTCATCGTCTGCTCGACTTTTGTCCTCGCCGGTCTGCTCATGATCGGCCGGGCGACCGGGCTTGATCTGCTGCGCGGGGCGATGTTCCTCATCGGCCTCGGCGGCGGGGTCATCAACGGCGCCTCCAATGCCCTGGTCTCCGATATCTACGAGGAGGAGCGCGGCGCCCGCCTCAGCCTGCTCGGGGTCTTTTTCGGCATCAGCGCCTTCAGCATCCCCTTTCTCCTCGGCCTGCTCATGAAAAGCCTGGGCTATGCCCGCCTGGCTACCCTGGTCGGCGCCGCCGTGGCCATCCCGATCCTCTTTTTCCTCTTCATTCGCTTCCCGGAACCCAAGCAAAAACAGGGCTTTCCGCTCAAGGAGGGCGCCAAGCTGATCAGAGAGGCGCCCCTGCTCCTCTTCGGGCTGATGCTCTTCTTCGAGAGCGGCATGGAGATGACGATGGGGGGCTGGTCGGCCACCTTTTTCAATGAGGCCCTGGCCACCGAAAGCTCGCGGGCGGTGATCTACCTCTCATTTTTCTGGTTGGCCCTGATGGCGGCGCGGCTGCTCCTTCCCGCGCTGCTGAAGCGCAGCCAGGCCGGCCGGCTGCTGGTCAGCTTTGTCGCCATCGCCTTTCTGGGCACGCTGCTGCTGCTCTCCGCAGGGGAAGCGGGCGAAGCCCTGCCCGGATTGATGATGGTGGGCTTTGGCTTTGCAGCGGTCTATCCCATCGTCCTCGGCTTTGTAGGCGACCGCTATCCCCAGCTCAGCGGTACGGCCTTCAGCATGGTTTTCGTCATGGCCCTGACCGGCGGCAGCCTCATGCCGTGGATTTCAGGGCTGCTGGGTAAGGCCTATGGCCTGCGCATGGCCCTCGCCATCGTGCCGGCCGGTTTGATCCTGATGACCCTGGTCTTTACACTCGTGCGCAACAAATATCCCGAAAATAAAAAGGAGTAGAATATGCTTGCAAAAGAGTGGCTGGAGAACGCCCGCGGGGTGATGGATCGGATTGAATCCACCCAGGTCGAGAATATCAACAAGGCCGCGGCGCTGATGGCCGATGCCATCGGCGGCGGGCATTGGGTCCATACCTTCGGCTGCGGACATGCGACCCTGCCGATCGAGGAGATGTACCCCCGCATCGGCGGCTTTGTCGGCTTTCATCCCATGATCGAGATACCCCTCTCCTTCTTCACCCACATCGTCGGCGAGATGGGCGTCCACCAGTTCGTCTTCCTGGAACGGGTCGAGGGCTACGGCCAGCAGATCATGAAATCCTACAATTTTGATCAGAACGATGTCATGTGGCTCTTTTCCCATTCCGGCATCAACAACGTCAATATCGACATCGCCCTCGAGGCCCGGCGACTGGGCATGAAGATCGTGGTTTTCGGATCAGCCGGCGAGTTCTCGGGAGTAAAAACCCGCCACTCCTCGGGCAAACAGATCTTCGAACTGGCCGATGTCGTGGTCGACACCTGCGTGCCGGCCCAGGACGCCTCGGTGCCCCTGAAAAACCACGTCGACAAGATCGGCCCGGTCTCGACCATGGCCTTCGTCACGGCGGTATGGATGACCATCTGCACCGTGGCCGAAATCCTCGCCGACCGCGGCGTCAAGCTGCACATCCATCCCAGCCACAATGTGCCGGGCGACACCACCGCCCGCCAGCGCCTGGATGAGGCCCTCGCCGAATACAAGCGGCGGATCGCGGGGGTATAATAAAAAAGCCCGGTGCGCTGAAGGCGCACCGGGCGAATCCGGCTCGACGGCGTGGTACTGCCGCCTAATAGGGGAGATCGTTTTCCTCCCGCTGTTCTTCGATGCGGAGGACCTGGGTGACGACATATCTGCTCATCCCCCGCCAAGGCAGGGCATGGAGATACTCCTTGTAGCGCAGCTCGACGAACTTGCCGCTGGCGTTTTCGAGCTTTTTGGCGACCTCATCCGAAACCACACTGAATTCGAATTCATTGCTTTGCATCGAGCCGGGGGCCGGGGTCTTGAAGCCGGTCTGGATCAGGCGGCCTTCCCAGGTCTTGAAGACATAGCCCTTTTTCACCAGAAAGTTGAGATCGCCCGCCTTGACACCCTCGCCGAAAACGAAGTAATAGCGCCACCAAGCAAAGAGGCCCAGGGCAATAAGAAAAAAGAGCATCCCGCAGCCGAAATACTTCTTGCCTTTCATGGTCCTTTTCTCCCTGATTGGAATCATAGATAAGATTTGCCACAAAAATTAGCTAATCGCCCAGCTAAAAACAAGTAAAATGTCATTTGGCTCTGCGGGACGATCAAAAAAAGCCCGCCGGCCCTGCCGGATCCGGACTGCCGAGAATAAATTCGCTTTAATTTTGGTTTCAGTTTTATACCTTGGTGTCCATCGAAAAAAAAGGAGAAAACCATGGCTAAAAATCAGGATGTAAAACCCAAAGAGAATAAAAAGAAATCCGAGAAAAGCATCAAGGAGAAACGGGCTGAGAAGAAAGCTAAAAAAGCAGCCAAATAAGCTCCGAAACACGAAGGGCGGCTGACAGCCGCCCTTTGTGTTTACCAATCCCCCGCCCTTCGCCGCCGCTCCGGAGGGCGCTCCGCAGTCGCATGCAAGGGTTTGAGAACAGGACTATGCACAAAAGCATCGAAGGTGAACTCCAGGATCTAAAAAAACGGCTGGGCCCCTCCCCCATCACTCCGGTCTTCGAGGGATTGGCTTTCATCCGCTATCATGTCACTGCGGGCACCGGGATCGAGCTGATCCGTGAGGTGGGCCGCAAGACCGGCTACCGTCTGGCCAGGGCCTGGCGGCAGGTCAAGGCTGGTGAGGTCTATTACGAGCTGCTGCTCGATCCCTCCCTGCCGGCGATGATCGTTTACGAGAACGGACGGAGCCTGGAGGGCTATCCCCGGCTCGATGGACTAGCCTTCCGCGTGCGCGACCTCCAGCCGGTGCGCGACAGCCTGCGCAATGCCTGCATCCCCAGCCGTGAGGAGCCCTGGGGCATCGCCACCGATCCTATCCCCGGCCCCGGAGATCGTTTCCTCTATCTCCCGGAAGGCACACCAGCCTGGCACGAGGCGCCCGGCATGGAACCCCAGCAGATCGCCCCTGAATCGGCCGGCACAGCCCCATTCACGGACGTCCGCGCCAACATCGGCCATCTCGATCACATCGCCTACCGCGTTCCCCTCTCCCACGTCCACCGGACGGCGGAGATGATTATGAAACTGAGCGGTTACTCCTTCGATTCCTGCTATACTGTGGGCGATCAAAATGCCGAGACCATGGTCTTCCGCTGGGGCAGCCGCAAACCCGCCATCGTCGTCTCTTACGGCTGGGACGAGCAGTCGGTAGTCCACGCCTATACGGCCAAATATGGCCCCCGCGTCCATCATACCGCTTATTATACGGATGATCTCCGCACTGTTTTGCAGCGCCAGCAGGAACTCGGGCTCACCTTCACCACTGAAGAACTCATCGGCGACGAAACCCGCGGCATCCTGCAGATTTTCGGCACCCCGTCACCGATCAGTCACGAGATCACCGAATATGTTCAGCGTTTCGGCTCATTCACCGGCTTTTTTGACAAGGGCAACGTCGGCGAGCTGATGGGGTCGACCAAAGG
>JAKPUX010000385.1 GCA_029554865.1 bacterium
ATGGAGATGACCTGCTCAGCCTCGGCCGGATCGTAACCGGGTTCCCCGATAAAGTTGTTCCGCACCTCGAGGGGATAAAAGGTGCCCTGGTCGACATAAGTGAAGGGACCATTCTCGGTGTAAAAGAGGCTCCCGTCCTCGTGGTAGCCGCCGATCCAGAGTCCGGCTCCGGCCATGTAGGAGCGCTGGTCGTCCTTGACCATGGTTTCCGGTCCGCCCGGCCAGTCCATACTCGGATAGTACTGGAAGCGGTTGACGGGGTCGGGGGCGCCGATGGTGCCGTCGTCTTTCATGGTCTCCCAGAGGACCCCGCGGTCGTGGATGCGGAATTCAGCCTTGCGCGCCTGGGCAAAGAGCGACAGGGGGAGCAGCATAAAGCAAAGCAGTTTATATTTCATGGCAGGCCCTTTTCGGTTAGCCTTATATTTGCGTCTTCTAAAATGAATACTTGAATCCCATATAAATCCTGCGGGTTTCGAAATAGTTCTGCCAGCCGATGTCATACCCATCCGCATCCACAGTCGATACCGTCCCCTTTTCTATAAAATTCTTGGTGGCCTCGCTGTCGAAGAGGGCGTCGCCATAGGAGCGCAGATTCTTGCGGTTGAAGAGGTTGGTGACGTTCATGTAGAACGAGGTCGTGTGGCCGCCCCAAAGGGGAAACTGCTTTTCGAGCTTGAGGTCGAAGGTGTGAATGGCCGGGAAGCGGTAGTTGTTATAGGTATCCGGCGAATCGGTCGCCTGCAGATAGGTGAAGGACTGCCCGCTGTAATAGTTGAAGAGCAGGCTCATGGTGCTCTCCCTGAAGACGCGGTCGATCAGGCGGGCGCTGCTGCTCGCGGGGTAGCGGAGATAGCTGTTGACGCGCAGGACGTGGGGCCGTGAGAAGCTCTTCTCGATCGGGATACGCTTGTTGACATCGCTGTCCCAGGTATAGTCGATATTGCCCTCCCCGTCATAGCGGATGACGCCCGGGGTGGCGCGGCCTTCCGTGGCGCGGCTGAAGCTGTAGTTGACGTCGAAAAAGAGCACCTTGCTGAAGAGGGAATGGAGGGCCGCCTCGATGCCGCGCGAGTCACCGTAATCTCCCGTCAGATAAGTCTGGTAGGAGGCGTTGGGCGTGGTGACTCCGCTGAAGGGATCCCAGCCGTAGATGTGGTGGTCGAAGAGGCCGATGCGCTCCTGGGTCTGATCAAAGACATCCTTGTAATAGGCGACCAGGTCGAGGACCGCAATACCCTCGAAGCTCTGCTTGAAGCCGGCTTCAAACTGGATGGTCTTCTGCGGCTTGAGGGGCTGGTTGGTGAATCCCACCACCCGTTCGGCGTCGCCGTCGTTGGAGGGGATATGGCGCTCCTCCCTGCCCTCGGCCGCGGCGGCAGTGCGCTCGGCGAGGATATTCTTGACGATGTACTCCGGCCGGAAATAACCGATCTCGAACGACTGGTCGAGGGGCGGCATCTGGTAATAGTGGCCGTAGTTGAAATGGAGCAGTGAGTTGTCGCTGATCGGGAAAGAGACGCCGAAGCGGGGGCTGATCATATGCCAGGCTTTGGCGGGTTTGCGCGCCTTGTCCAGGACGTTGTCGAAGGCGTATTTGACATGGCCGTTGGCATCGACCTGGTCCTTGTCCGGATCGAGCGCCGGATCGAAGGCGGGATCGATGGCGAGGTTATAGAGGGTGGTCGGTTCGAACCAGTTGATGTTGGGATCGTAATAGTCGTAGCGGACGCCGACGTTGAGGATCATGCTCTCAAATTCCATCTTGTCCTGCAGAAAGAGGGCGGCCTGGAGGGGATGATAGCGCTCCATGAGGCCGCGGTTCAGCCAGAGCGACTTGTCGCGGCTGAATGAGGGGATGCGGTAGGTCTCCCGCTCGTCATAGGTGTTGTAGCGGAGTTCAAAGCCGCTCTTGAGCAGATTATTGGCATCGAACTGCCAGT
This sequence comes from bacterium, assembly GCA_029554865.1. Lineage (GTDB taxonomy): Bacteria > Zhuqueibacterota > Zhuqueibacteria > Residuimicrobiales > Residuimicrobiaceae > JAKPUX01. Next base: position 1,944 of record JAKPUX010000385.1, read on the forward strand.
TGACATTGCCCGTGAGGGAGAGATCGCCGGTGAGAATGTCGTTGTAGAGGACAGGTGAATAGTTATCGAAGGGCTCGGACTCATAGCCGTCGAAGCGGTGGAACCCCCACAGGGTCGGCTTCTGGCTGGCCCCGACCAGTGAAAAGTCGCTGGGCTTTTCCTTGAAATGCGACCAGTAGGTGGCCAGTTTGAGTTCGTAAAAAAGGCGCTCGTTGAGGAACTGGGTGAACCCATAGTTGAGCAGCCAGGTATCGGTATTGAGCAGGGAGCCCCAGCCGCGGTAGTATTTGGCCTGGTTGGTGAAATCGCCGTTCTCCTGGAGGGTGGAATGGGCGTCGGTGTTGTAAAAACCCGTCAGCTTCATTTTGATGTTTTTGGGATTCCAGGCGATGTTGAACATGCCATTGCCGGCGTCGCGCGAATCGCGCGGGTGCGGCAGTGTGTAGGCCTGCTTTCGCAGGTTAAGGGCGGAGAAAAATGTGACCGGAGCCCCCTTGAGGCGGAAGAGGGGCCCGTCCAGGCTCAGGGCGGCGGTGTAATCGGGGATCTTGCGGTAATCATAGACCTGGGCCTGGCGTGTCGTGGTCCACCACTCCGGATTGAGGCTGCCATCCGGCAGGGTGTTGTCGCGGAACTCCTTGTGACTGGCGCGGTCATAAAGGTAGGGACCGAAGTGGTGCTGGCCGGCGAAGCCGTAGCTGAAATCGACAGAGCCGTGGAGGGCGTCTCCCCCTTCACGGGTGACGATGCTGACCACGCCGGACTGGGCATCGCTGTACTCGGCGGTAAAGCCGCCGGTCATCACCTGCACCTCCTTGATGGCCTGCATGGGGACGTTGGTGAAGGAGCCGCCCCAGTCAGCGCGGCCCAGGAGCAGGTTGCTCACGCGCGCTCCGTCGATGAACCACTTGACCTCGTCCTGGCTGCCGCCGCGCACCGAATAACGGGTCTCGCCCTTGCCCGCCGAACCGAGCCCGCCGGCGACCGGGATGGGATCGAGAAAGACCCCGGCCTGGGCCATCAACCCCTGCTTGGTGTCGCGCATGGGGATGCGCGCAAACTCGGCGATGCCGATGTTCTGGATGCTGGCGGTGACGTCCTTCTGGATGACCGGGGCCTCGGCGTAGACGGTCACCTCCTTGTCGAGCGCGATCGCCTCATCCACCATCCTGATCCTGAGGTTGGTGGTCAGATCGACCTTGACGGTGACATTTTCGATCACCACAGTCTGGCGGCCGATCATGCTCGCCCGGAGGGTATAGGTTCCGGGGGGCACCTGGAGGATGAAAAACTCGCCGTCCAGATCCGCGGCGGCACCGAGGGAGGTTCCGACGAGAACCACATTGGCCCCGGGCAGAGGCGCACCCGTATCTCGGTCGACCGCGACACCCCTGATCTTGCCGGTCGTGCCGGCTGTGAGCGCGCCGATCACGGCCAGGAGCAGCAACAGCACAGCCTGCGCCACTTTCATTTTTTTCAAAGGGTACCTCCTGACATCAATTCCTATTCCTTGATCCCGCTCATGGTGAATCCCTGAATGAAATATTTCTGGAAAAGGAAGAAAAGCACAATCACCGGCAGCATCATGAGCACGGAGGCGGCCATCAGTACGGCCCACTCCGGCTGCTGCTGCCCGGCGAGCTGACCCAGGCCGAGAGCGAGGGTCCCCTTGGCCTGGTCGGAGAGATAGATCAACGGCGTGAGAAAGTCGTTCCAGGTGAACATGAAGGTCAGAATCGCCACCGTAGCCAGGGCGGGCCTGGCCAGGGGCAGGACCACCCGCCACCAGATGCCGAGTTCGCTGCAGCCGTCGATGCGGGCGGCGTCGAGCAGGCTCGCCGGCACGGTCATGAAGAACTGACGCATGAGAAAGATGTTAAAGGCCCCGCCGCCGAGGAACATCGGCACGGTGAGGGGCTTGAAGGTGTTGAGCCAGCCCAACTCCTTGAAAATGACGAAAATCGGGATCATGGTCACCTGCATCGGCAGCATCATGGTGGCGATGACAAAATAGAAGAGAAAATTCCGCCCGCGCCACTCGATGCAGCCGAAGGCATAGCCCACCAGCGAGCTGGAAAGAACCACCCCTAAGACCGAGATGGCGGTGATGAGGACGGAATTGCGCAGATACTGCCAAAAGGGCATCTTGTCGAGCAGGCGGGCATAATTGTCGAACTGGAGCGCGCTCGGCCAGAGGCTGCGCGAAAAAACCTCCGCCTCCGGCTTCAAGGAGGTGAGCAGGATCCAGACGAAGGGCAGGAGGAAAAAGAGGGCGATGGCCGCCATCACTCCGACGATGAGATAATCCTGATGCCTCCGGCCGCTCATTTGCCCACCCCGCCGCTGTAATAGACCCATTTCCTGCTCACCCGGAACTGAATGAGGGTGATAATCCCCGCCAGGATGAAGAGCAGCCAGGCGAGGGCCGAGGCATAGCCCATATCGAAATCGTCAAAGGCCTTGTTGTAGAGGTAGAGATTGTAAAAGAGGGTGGAATTGAGCGGGCCGCCCTTGGTCATGACGTAGGCCTCGACGAAGACCTGAAGGGAGCCGATGATCTCGAAGATGAACCAGAGAAAGAGCACCGGCGAGATGAAGGGGAGGGTGACGTGGCGGAAGCGCGCCCACCAGCCGCCGCCGTCCATCTCCACCGCCTCATAAAAATGCTTCGGAACATTCTGGATGGCCGCGAGGAAGACCAGCATGCGCCCGCCGCCCAGCGACCAGACGCTCATGAGTATGATCGCCGGCTTGGACCAGCGCGGATCGATCAACCAGAGCGGCCCCTGCAAGCCGAAGAACTGCAGCGTGCTGTTGACGAGCCCGTATTCGGGATTGAGCAGCCACATCCACAGCACCGAGAGGATGACCCCCGAGATGATCGATGGGATGAAATAGATGGTGCGGAAGAGCCTCACCCCGCGCACCGCCTTGCTGACCAGCATCGCCAGCAGCAGCGATCCGACGATGACCAGCGGGGTGCGCACCAGGGTGTAAAAGAGGGTGTTCCAGACCGCGGTGTAGAAATAGTGGTCCTCAAAGAGCAGCTCGCGATAGTTGCGCAGGCCGATGTACTGGGGAATGCGCAGCACATCGTACTGGCAAAGGCTGTACCAGAATGACACCAGGATGGGATAGAGTCCAAAGAGCAGAAAGCCAACAATCCAGGGCGAGGCGAAGAGGTAACCCCACACCGTATTTTTGTTCAATGCTCTCATCAAAACTCCGTGGTTTCCATGCGCGCATCGACATAGCGGTCGTACTCGAGCGCCCGGTCAAGAAAGGCCTGAATGGTGCGCTCCGCCTGCCCCAGGGCCTGCTCCGGGCTCATCACTCCGCGCAGGGAACGCTCGCGCGCCAGCGAGAACTCGCGCCAAAAGATGTCATGCACCAGAGGCACGATCGATTTGGAGCGGGTCTGCTCCATTTGGCGGCTGAAAATGGCCATGTAGCGGTGCATTCCCAGAAAGTCGGAGTCGTTGGCGGCGAAACGGTTGACCGGGAAGAGGGTCTCGTCCCGGCTCATGCTCTCCGCCAGCTGGGTCTCGCGGCTGACGACGAATTTCATAAAGGTCCAGGCATCCTCACGGTTCTTCGCCCCGCGCGGGATCGCCAGCCACCAGCTGCCCGCTGACGAGGCCGAGGGGCCCTCCCCCCAGGCGGGGATCATCGCCACCCCATAGTCGAGCTCCGGATGGTAGCGGGCGATCTGGTCGATGAAGCTGTTGTCGTTGATGAAGAGGGCGACCTTTTCCGCGATAAAGCCCTGCTGGTTGCCATAACCGAAACCGCCCATGAAAGCCGAGACCTCCTCGACCGTGTAGAGGTCGAAAAAGTCGCGTTCCCATTGCAAGGCGCTCACCACCTCGGGGGCGGTCAGCTGAACCCGGGTCCCGGCGGGATCGATAAAGCGGGCCCCCTGCTCAAAGGCGATGATGAGCGGGGTCTCGATGGTGCCGTACTGGGGGATGAAGCCCATGCGCACGATGCGGCCGTTCTCCCGCCTGGTCAGCCTGCGGGAGTAGTCCTGAATCTCCTGCCAGTTTGCAGGCGGACGGTCGGGGTCAAGGCCGGCCTCGCGCAGGAGGCGGCGGTTGTAAAAGAGGGCATACGATCCGGTATAGGCCGGCAGGGCATAGGTGCGGCCGCGGTAGCTCATCTCCTGCCAGAGAGAGGGGAAAAACCGGGTGGTGTCGAAATGGTCCCGGGTAATGGCCGGGTCAAGGGCGACCAGGGCCTTGCGCGCCGCCCATTTGGGCACCGGCGTGACCAGGTTGACGACATCCGGGGGATCACCGCTGAGGATGGCGGTGAGGACCTTCTTTTCATGCTCATTCCAGGGGATCGGCGTGCTGACGACACGGATGCTCTCCTGGGCCGCATTGAAGAGCTGGACGCAGAGGGGGATGTTGTCCTTGACCCCCGCCACAAACCAGTACTTTACCACCCTGCGCCTTGCCATGTCACCGCCAGCGGGTCGGAAAAGGGCTGCTGCACCGGCACAGAACAAAAGGGCAAAAATGATTTTGGCGGCTGTGGTCTTCATCATGTTTTCGGTATAAGTAAAAAACAACCTAACCCATTATTCGGATAGATGCAAGAAATTTATCGCCGCCGGCGGGGCGGTTTCCTGCTAGCGCCGCCTTCTCGGGGCGCTCACTTTTTCCCGCTTGCTCCGCCACTCTCCCTCCTCGAAATAGGCCACCCAGCCCGAGGGCTCACCCGCGTCGGTCACCCCGACGAGATACTGTTTGCCCTCCTTGCGCTTCCAGCGGATCTCGAAGCTGTTTCCGTCCGGGTCGCCCTGCGGGGCATCGGCGAGATAGTGGAACTTTTTATCGAGTTCGGCGCGGTGGCGCGCCAGGTCGGCCACCCGGGGCGAAGCGGTCTCACGCGATTTTGGAAAAGTGTGGGCGGCGAGAAAGAGCCCCGCAGCCCCGTCGCGCAGCAGGAAATGGGCCTCCGATTTTTTGCATTT
>JAKPUX010000018.1 GCA_029554865.1 bacterium
TCCCCAGAAAGCGCGGCGCGAGATCGGATCGACCCCGCCGGTGGGCTCGTCGAGGAAGAGGAGTTTGGGCCGGTGGAGGATGGCGCAGGAGAGGGCCAGGCGCTGCTTCCAGCCGGCGGGAATATCCCGGGTGAGCTTGCCAAGATGGGCCCCGAGATCGGTGGTGGCGATGGCAGCAGTGATCGCCCGGCCGAGTTCCGCCCGGCCCAGACCGTAGATGCCGCCGTAGAACTCGAGGTTCTGGGCCACGGTGAGGTCATCATATAGCGAAAATTTCTGCGACATGTAGCCGATCTTTTCCTTGATGCGGCTGCTCTCGGTATAGATGTCATGGCCGGCCACCCTCGCTTTACCGGAGGTCGGCAGGAGCAGGCCGCAGAGCATGCGAATGACCGTGGTCTTGCCCGCCCCGTTGGCGCCGAGAAAGCCAAAGATTTCGCCGTCGCGCACGGAAAAAGTGACCCGGTCGACGGCGACAAAATCACCGAAGCGGCGGCTGAGCTCTTCCACTGTTACTGAATAAGGGTTATCCATAGAACCGTCTATTTCAAGAGTTCGACAAAGACATCCTCGATGCCGGCCTCGACCGGCTCAACTGTATCGATGTGAATCCCGGCTTGGTCCAGAATAGTGCGGACGGAGCGCTCCAGCTCCGCCGAATCCTCCGGCGCGCTCAGATGGATGCGGTCGCCGAAGACCTGCACACTCTCAAAGCGGCCGCCGGCGCGCAGGGCTCGGGCCGCCGCCAGGTTATCCCCGCTGCGCACCTCGATCAGCCCCTTGCGATAGAGTTTTGGAATCTCCGCCGGGGGTGCGACCGTGAGCAGAGTGCCCCGGTGGATAAAGGCGACGCGGTCGCAGCGCGCCGCCTCGTCCATGTAGGGGGTGGTGACCAGGATGGTCACCCCTTCGCGCTTGAGGCTGCCGAGGATCTCCCAGAATTCCCGGCGCGAGACCGGATCCACCCCGGTGGTCGGCTCATCCAGCAGCAGGATCTTCGGGGTGTGGATCAGGGTGCAGGAGAGGGCGAGCTTTTGCTTCATACCGCCCGAGAGCCGGGCGCTGAGGCGGCCGGTGAAGGGGCCGAGCCGGCTGAAATCGAGCAGCCGCGCCATGCGCTCTTCGCGCTCCGCTTTCGGCACCCGGAAGAGATCTGCGAAAAAACGCAGGTTTTCCGCCACGGTGAGGTCCGGGTAGAGGGAGAAGCGCTGGGGCATATAGCCGAGAAACTCACGCACCCGGCGCGTTTCCCGGCCGGGATCCAGACCGGCGACGCGCACACTGCTCCCCCCGGCGAGGAGCAGACCGCAGAGGATGCGCAGGGCTGTAGTCTTGCCCGCCCCGTCGGGACCGATCAGACCGAGCATCTCCCCCTCTTCGACGGTGAGGTCGAGTCCGTCAAGGGCTGTCACCGCCCCGAAGGACTTGCACAGGCCGCTGATGCGGATATCGTAGACCACACTCCCCTCCCTCACAGCAGGGTGACATCGGCCGGCATGCCGATCTTGAGGATGCCCTCCGGATTGGCCACCTCCACCTTGACCGCGTAGACCAGATCGCTGCGCGCCTCTTTGGTCTGGATATTTTTAGGGGTAAACTCGGCCTTGTCCGAGATCCAGGCAATGCGGCCGGGAAATTTCTTCTCGGGCCAGGCGGTGACGGAGAGTTCCGCCCCGCCGTTGAGACGAATGCGCGCGATCCCGCTCTCCTTGAGGTAGATGCGGATATGCATGCGGCTTAGATCGGCGATGGTCGCCACCGGGGCCAGGGGGCGCGCCACCTCGCCGGCCTCGAGATATTTATTGATCACCACCCCGCTGATCGGGGCCGTCACACGCGCATCGCGCAGCTGGCTTTCGACCAGCCCGATCTGGGCCAGCAGCTGCTCCTCGCGGGCATCCAGGGCGGCCAGGGAGGTGCGGGCGTTCTCGTACTGCGCCTCGGCGGCCTTGCGCCCGGTCTCGAGGTCGTCATACTGCTGCTGGGTCGCGCTGCCCTCATCGAGCAGCGCCCCGATGCGCTCGCTCTTTTTGGCGAGGTTGTCGAGGTTCTCGCGGGCGGTGCGGGCGAGCCGGCCGGCATTGAGGCGGTTGAGCCTGAGTTCTTCCAGGGCGGCCAGGGCCTGCCTCTTCTGTAAAAAGACCTTTTCGCTGTCGATGGCGGCAATGAGCTGCCCGGCCGTGACCGCATCGCCCTCGCTGACCAGCAGGGCGGTGAGGGTGCCGCCCGACTTGGCGCTGACCAGCACCTCCGTCGCCTCGAGGGTGCCGGAGCCGGTAATCAGGCCCTCTTCTTTGCCACCACAGCCGCTGAAAAGCAGGATGGCCGGAATGGTGAGTGAAGCAAGGAGTTGAATTCGCATAGATTCCTCATTTTTTGCAGGAGAAAAAGTTCTTGCCAGATTTTGAAAAACAAATTTCACATGGTGGCACAACGACAAAACAATTTTCACACGGTGGCACAGAGGGCACAGAGAGAAAAAGAGTCAGGCATTGCCAGCTCTTTCCACCACACGACCATAAGAGTGGACTGGTTTGTTGCTTTCTTTCTTTGTGCCTCTGTGCCGCAGTGAGAAATGCTTTTTATCGACACTATTTACCGGTACTCTTGATCGCTGAGGCCCACGGCCCGGCGCCAGCCGGCGCGGGCCAGGGCCGATCCGACCTCCGCCTCGGCCCGCTGCAGGAGGGCGCGGGTTAACTCGGACTGGGCATCATAATAGTCGGTGTTCGAGGCCTGCCCCTGCTGCCAGCGCTTCTCCGCGACCGCAAAGCTCGCCCGCGCCTGCTCCGTCATGCGCCCGGTCACCTCCAGCCGCTTGGCGGCCTCGGCCAGGCGCAGATGGGCCTGCTTGACCTCCAGGGCGATCGCCTCGCGCAGCTGGCGTTCACCCTCGGCCAATCCCTGCCGCCGCAGCTCGGCCTGCTCGACTTTCGCACCGGTCTTGCCCCAGTTCCAGAGGTTCCATTCGGCGCCGACACCCACCAGCCAATAGTCCATCCACTCGTTGCGGATGATGTCGAGGCCGGGCTTGCCGTAGCCGTAGCTGGCAAAACCGGCGATGTTGGGCAGTCGCCCGCCGCGGGCGATCTTCACACCCGCATCAGCGGCCTCGGCCGCCCGCGCCAGCCGCGCCAGCTCGGGACGGTTGGCCATCGCCAGGGCCAGGGAACTCTCAAGATCCCCAGGCTCCAGCCGGCCGGGCCCCATCTCCTCATAGAGATCTCCGGCCGGCAGGGGCTCGGCGAGCAGATTCTCGAGGGCAGCCGCCGCCAGGGCGACGCCGTTCTCGGCCTGCAGCAGAGCCAGATCGGCCTCGGAGGCCTTGACCTCGACGCGCAGGCGCTCATCGCGACGCGCCAGTCCCTGTTCGACCATCACCTCGACATCGCGCAGATGGGCGGCGATCTGCTCCCGGGCGCTGCGGGCGATCTCCGCCCCTTTCTGCGCCCGCAGCACAGCCGCATAGGCCGACTCGACCCGGTAAATCAGCTCGCTGCGCTGACGCGCCAGCTCGCTCCGGCTGGCCGCAGCCAGGGCTTCAGCCGCCGTGCGGGACTGGCTCAGACGGAAACCAGTGAAGAGAGGCTGGGTCACCGTCAGCCGCAGATCGGAATTATCCAGCGCCCCCAGCTTGACCCCGCCCTCCGGAAAAAACTGCTGGAAGAGCGGAGAATCGAAGCTCAGCTCCGGCACTGTGCTCTGCCGGCGGTAGCTGCCGCTGAAATCGAGCGCGGGCAGCCTCGCCGCCTTCGCCTGATCGACATCGGCTTCGGCGATCCCCGCCTCGCTTTCGGCCACTCTCAGGCCCGGATTGCGGGCGAGGGCGATGCGCACGCATTCCGGCAGGCTCTGCTGCGCCGATGCCGCCCCCGCCAGCGCCAGCAGCAGGGGAATGAGAATAAATGAACGCATATAAACTCCTGATGGGGATGACATTTCACGCCTCCTGACGCGGCACCAGGCCGTAGAGCATGAGGTCCACAATGGCCTTTTCACGCTCCGCCAACATCCTCCCCACATCACTGAACTCCTCCGGAAAGGCTGCCGTGAGGATCGGGCGCGCAACAAAGATGAAAATATTGAGTGCAACCAGATTCCAGACCGTCTGCAGGGGATCGACATCGCGAATGCTGTTGTTCCTGATCGCAGCCGCCATCTCCTCCCGGAGGGCCTGCAGTTGGCCGCTGAAGCGGCTGAAATTGGCTCGCACCAGCTTTTCGACCACCGGATTGCCGCTCTGGATTTCGCGGATAATCATGCGGGGGAGTTCGTTATGGCGGTTGAGAAAATCGAGGTGAAGATGGACCAGCTGCGGGATCACCACCTTCGGGTCGACCGCATCGACCTGGAGAATGGAGTTGAAGAGCTGCAAAAGATTGGCAAAATTCTCGGCAAAGATTGCTGTGAAGAGCGCCTCCTTGGAGTCGAAATAGTAATAGATCATCGCCTTGTTGGCCCCGGCACGGTCCGCGATCTCCTGCATCCGCGCCCCGTCAAAGCCCCGCTCGGCAAAGACCTCCGCGGCCGCCTGCTTGATCCGGTCGCGAATATTTTCCCGCTCGTTCATCTCGTTCCCTTTGCTTTACTGCCCACCTGCCGTGGAACACGCGGAACAACCGCCGTTCTGCCGGCGTTAAGGGCGGCCTCAATGGTTGCGTCCTGCCGGTTAACCAAATGGTTTAACCAACCAGTTAGTTAAAATTACCACATCTTGTGGAAAATGTCAAGTTTATTTTGCGCTAATCGGCAACTTCTGCCGAACCGAAAAAAAAGTTGCTACGCGTGAAGAAAACATTTGACTTTCAGCGGCCTGGAATCTATATTTAACCAAGCTGTTACTGACGGCTACATCTCCCCCCCTAATTGTGCTCACTTCATTGCCGTCCCCCCCCACGGCGGTGGAGTTCTCAGATTCCACGCTTGGCATCGTCAGGAGAGCAGCCATGGGAAACCAACCCATCTACTTTTGGCAGCTGATCACCAGCGCTTTGGGACTCTTTCTGGTCATCCACGCAATGGTCGCCAGGGATTTTCTCTTCTTCTCCGGAGATGAAAGGCTGATGCGGATCTCCAAATTCTTCCTCGGCCTGGCGCTTTCGCTTCTTCCCTTCTTCGGCCGGTTCTGAAGAGCTGCCAAAATGCAAAAAGCGCCCGGATGATAGTCATCCGGGCGCTTTTTTTGTCCTCCCCCTGCGCTCAAGTCCTGAGCACCTCCCGCAGCCGATCCGCCGAGGATTCGAGCACCTCGTGGTGGAGCGAGCGGCCATGAGCGTCGATGGTGACCACGGTGGGGAAATCCTTCACACGCAGTTCCCAGACCGCCTCCGGGCTGCCGAGCTCCTCAAGGTGAAGGCTGACCACCTCCTCGACGCAGCGGGCGTAGATCTGCGCCGCCCCGCCGATGGCGTGGAGGTAGACGGCGCCGTGCTCCTGCAGGGCCTGGCGCGTTCTCTCCCCCATCCCGCCCTTGCCGATGATCGCCTTGAGCCGGTATTTCGCGATGATTTCGGCCGCATAGGGCTCCTCCCGGATCGAGCTGGTCGGCCCCGCCGCCATCACCCGGTACTGCCCCGGGGTGCCGATCACCACCGGGCCGCAGTGATAGATGATGCCCCCGCGCAGGAGCTCCAGCTCGCCGCCCTGGTGGAGGTATCTGTGCACCGCGTCCCGCCCGGTGAAAATGGTGCCGCTGAGCAGGACGATATCGCCGACCGCGAGGGCGCGTACCGCCGCCTCATCGAGGGGGGTCTGCAGCCGGCGCACCCGCTCCGGGTCGAACCTCATCTCCGCCGGAGCGGGGGGTTCGGCGGCGAATTCGCCCTCCTCCTGGTATAGCCATGCGCGCAGCTTCCCCTCTCCGTCAAGCACCATGCCCCGGCGGCGGTAAGCCCAGCACATGTAGGCGATGCTGACGAAAAAGGAGGCGGGCAGACGGTTGAGGCTGCCGATCTTGCAGCCGCCGAGGGTGAACCGGCCGCCGAATCCCATCGGCCCGATGCCGAGGCGGTTGGCGGCGGCAACCACGCGCGCCTCCATCTCCGCCAGGGCCGGCACCGGATTGACATCATCGAGCGGGCGCAGGAGCTGCTGTTTGGCGAAGGCATAGCCCTCGGCGCGGTCCCCGCCGATGCAGACCCCAAGGAAACCCGGCCCGCAGCCGTGACCCTGGGCGTTTTGGACCGCCTGCATGATGCAGGCAAAGGCCCCCTCGAGGTCCCGGTTATAGCGCACCCCGTCGAAGGTGGCGGGGAGCATGAACTGGGCGCTGGTGTTTTCGCAGCCGCCGCCCTTGAGGATAAGGCGGACATCGATCTCCTCTCCGGCCCACTGTTCAAAGTGGCAGACCGGTGTGCCCGGACCGAGGTTGTTGCCGCTGTTGCGGCCGGTGAGGCTGTCGACTGAATTCTGGCGCAGGTATCCCCGGGCGGTTGCCTCTGCAACCGCGGCCTCGATGGCGAGGCGGATCTGCATCTGGTCGACGCCGACCGGTGTGCGGATGTAAAAGGTGATCGTGCCGGTGTCCTGGCAGACGGGGGCCGAGCGCTGGCGGGCGAGGCCGATATCCAGGGCGACCATGTCAAGGGCGAGGCGGGCGCGGGAGTCGGGCTCCTCGCGACCGCGCGCATCGGCCAGGATGAACTCGACATCGCGCGGCAAAAAGGCCGAACTCCGCCGGATCAGTTCGAGAAAGTTTTCTTCCATTTTTTGCAGATGCATAGAGCCTCCAGGGACGGCGTTGAACAGGACTTTTACCTTTCTTAACCATTTTTACAGCGGGATTATTCAGCGCTCCCCCGCAGCTGTAAAAGGCGCACCACCAGCCGCACTTTTCCCTTGAATGAGAGGACAATTTTCTGTATCATTAGAGCATTAAAAATCAGGAGCATGGATGAAGAGCAGAACCCTCCTCACTGCTGCCGCTCTGGGCGCCGCCCTGGTGCTCGCCTGCGCCCCCCGGGTGGCGGTCCGCAAGCCGGCCTACGATTACAGCAAGATGGACAAGGAGAGCGCCCGCATCCACAAAAAGGTCGAGGCGCTGATCGATGAATGCTTCACCGGCAGGGAGCCCCTTCCCCTTGGTCCCGGCGTGCGCATCCTCTCCCTGCTCCACGAACCCGAGCGGAAAACCCTCGCGGTCACCTTCAACCGCAACTTCTCCTATCCCCCCTTCCGGCCCGGGAACGTCAGGGCGACCTACGCCCGCCTCCGCGAGCTGCTCGGCGGCAAATACCGGGAGTACAGCATCACCCTCTGGAGCCAGGGCGTGCCGATCGAGGCCCTCATTCCCAACGCTTTTCGGAATGGCAGCGGGCAGTGGGACCTCAGGCGCATGGCCGCGCAGAATCCGCGCCCCGAGGCGGTGATCCGCCGCATCAGCCGCCCTCTCCAGCCCTCGCAGGGGCTGCTCAACCGCACCATCGATGTGCGCCCCAGCCATGGCTGGTACTACAACAGCACGATCGACCGCTGGGAATGGCAGCGTCCGCGCCTCTTCCAGACCGTGGAGGATCTGCTCCCCTTCTCCTTCACCACCTTTTATCTCATCCCCATGCTTGAGAACGCCGGGGCGGTGGTCTTTACCCCGCGCGAACGCGACATCCAGACCCGTGAGGTGGTGGTCGACAACGACGCGCCCGGGTCGGGCTATCGCGAGAGCGGCCAGGGCTGGCGCAGCGGCGAGGGTGCGGGGTTCGCACCCGGCCATCCCCCCTACCAGGTCAACCACAATCCCTTCCTCCAGGGCAGCCACCGCCTCTGCGCCGCCGACAGTGCGGGAGGCAGCCTCGCGCAGTGGGTACCCGAGATCCCGGCCGATGGCGACTATGCGGTCTACATCTCCTGGCGCCATGGCCCGGAGCAGGTCAGCGACGCCCTCTACACCGTCCATCATGCGGGGGGTGCGACCCGTTTTCTCGTCAATCAGCAGATCGGCGGTCCGACCTGGATCTACCTCGGCACCTTCCGCTTCCTGCAGGGAAGCCGGCCCGAGGGCGGCAGCGTCGAGCTCTCCAGCCGGAGCGCGACCCCTGGCCGGCTGATCAGCGCCGATGCGGTGCGTTTCGGCGGGGGCATGGGCAACATTATACGCAACGGGTCAGTCAGCGGCAAGCCGCGCTTCGCCGAGGGGAGCAAATATTATCTCCAGTATGCGGGGCTGCCCGACACCCTGATCTACAACCTCTACGGCGGCAGGGACGATTACCGCGACGATTACAACAGCCGCAGCGAGTATCTCAACTATCTCTACGGCGCCCCCTTCGGGCCGAAGAAAAACCGGCTGGAGCCCGGGCTCGGCATCCCCTTCGATCTCACCCTTGCATTTCACACCGATGCGGGCATCACCCGCAGCGACACCACCATCGGCACCCTGAGCATCTACAGTTATCCCTCCGCGGATTCGACCTTCAGCTTCCCCGACGGGGTCTCGCGCATGGCCAACCGCGATTTCGCCGATCTCCTCCAGAGCCAGATTGTCGAGGATCTGGGCCGGCTCTATGATCCCGCCTGGAACCGGCGCATGCTCATGGACGCCGATTACAGCGAGGCGATGCGCCCCCAGGTGCCCTGCGCCCTGCTCGAACTGCTCTCCCATCAGAATTTTCTCGACATGAAGTTCGCCCTCGATCCCCGCTTCCGCTTCGACACCGCGCGGGCGATCTACAAGGCGATGCTCAGATTCATCGCCTTTCAGAACCGGAGCAGCTATGTCGTCCAGCCCCTGCCGGTCGACCACTTCCAGGCCTTGCTCAGCGCCCCGGGCGAGGCCATCCTGCAATGGCAGCCGGTCGCTGATGCCCTCGAGCCCACGGCCGCGCCGGAGGGCTATATCGTCTACACCCGCCGCGAGGAGGGCGGATTTGACAACGGCGTCCGCGTCGATGAGCCCCGGCTGGTGGTGCAGGGGATCGAGCCCGGCGTGCTCTACAGCTTCAAGGTGACCGCCTGCAATGCGGGCGGGGAGAGTTTTCCGAGCGAGACCCTGGCCCTCTGCCGCATGGCCGATGACGCTCCCCCCGTGCTGGTGGTCAACGCCTTCGACCGCCTCTCGGCCCCGGCCTGGTTTGAGGGCGGCGACCTCTCCGGATTCGCCGATTTCATCGACGCCGGGGTGGCCGACCGCCTCAGCATCGGCTACACCGGGCGGCAGACCGACCTGGTGACGGCGTCGCCCTTCCGCACCAATGATGCCCCCGGCCATGGCGCCAGCCAGGCCGCCTGGGAGGCGCGGCCGATCGCCGGCAACAGCTTCGATTACCCCGCCCTGCATGGCCGCTCCATCCGCGCCGCCGGCCGCTCATTCTGTGCCAGCAGTGACGAGGCTCTGGCCGCCGGGCAAGTAGATATCCGCGCCTTCAGGATTGTCGACTTGATCTTCGGCGAGGAGAAGCGCACCTCCTGGCCGACCCCTGCCGGCGACTCCCTGCGCGGGCCCCGTTACGAGGCTTTCACTCCGGGACTGTGCGCGGCGATTGACACCCTGCTCAGCCGCAGGGGCGGGCTCCTGCTCTCCGGAGCCTACATCGGCAGCGACCCCTGCGCCGGCCGGACGCCGGAGGATCCGATCGTGCAGTTTATCGAGAAGAAACTCCATTACCGCTGGACAGCCGGCCACGCCAGCAGCGACGGACGCCTCTTCAGCACCGACGAGCGCTTCTGGCCCAAGGGCGCTCAATTTGGCTTCAACACCCTGCCGGACGAGCGCATCTATGCGGTCGAGGCCCCGGATGCGATCGATCCGGTCAACGGCGGCCGCACCATTCTCCGCTATGCGGAGAACCAGTTCAGCGCCGCCGTCACCTACAAAAAAGAGTATGCCGTGGCCGCACTGGGCTTTCCGCTCGAGGCCGTCATCAATGCCGGAGAGCGCGACCGGCTTATGGCCGCACTGCTGACATTTTTGACAAAATAACAAAAAGATTTCATTTTTTAGTCATTTTGCATTATATTCTACCAGGAGGGGAACGGGGAGCCCACACAGCCCCGCTTGTCGACCCTGAACCAGATTCCGGACCATCTAACTGCGCGAGGATGGAAAGCCCATGAAAGGCTTGTTCGTCAAAAAAAAAGCAGCACACCCCGAACAGGACGATGCTGAACTGCTCAAGGTGCTCAAGGCCTTGCCGGTCTTTGAAAACCTCGACCGCCGCGAGCTGGCTGCGGTGTTGAGGATTCTCCATGAAAGAGAGTATCAGCCCGACGAGGTCGTCTTCCGCGAGGAGGAGCCGGGCATGGGGATGTACATCATCCAGAAAGGGCGGGTGATGATCCGCTCCGAAAAGGGCAATTTGCTGCTGGCCGAGCTCGGCGACGGGGCCTTTTTCGGCGAGATCTCCCTGCTGGACGCCTCGCCGCGCTCCGCGACCGTGATCGCCAAGGAGAAGAGCCGCATCTTCGGCTTTTTCCAGCCCGATCTCTACGGCCTGATCGAGCGCAATCCCACCGCCGGAGTCAAGATCGTCCTCGGCCTCTCCCGTCTGGTCTGCGAGCGGCTGCGCCAGACCAACAAACGCGCCTATGATTTCAACGAAGCCCTCCAGCAGATGCGGCAGGCCCCCAAGCAGGAGAAGCCGGCATGATCACCTTTCGCGATCCCAGCACCCGCAAGATGCTGCTCCTGCTCACCGCCCTGGTGCTGATCGTTCTCCTCTGCGCCATCGGCGGCATCGCCCAGATGCTGATCATCGCCCTCCTCCTCGCCTATATCCTCGACCCCCTGGTCATCCGTATGGAGGCGCGCGGGATCTCGCGCACAGCCGCGGCCACCATTATCCTGTTGACCATGACCGCCCTCATCGTCATCGGCATCATCACCGTGGTCCCGGCCCTCAAGGCACAGATGGTGGGAATGAGCAGCGGCGAAAGCTCCGCCAAAACCGACCTCGCCCTTGCCAATCTCCAGGAGGTTGTGCGCACCAAGATGGGCTGGCTCGGTTTCGGGGATATCGACCTCAAGGTCAAGCTGGCCGAGTTCAAGGCCTCTTTCGGCAAAAGGATCGTCGACTTTATCGTCAGTGATTTCGTCGGCATCGTCCTCGCCCTGGTCACCATCCCCTTCCTGATGTTCTTTCTCATCAAGGATGCCCTGACCCTGAAAAAGGGATTGATCCGCATTGTGCCCAACCGCTATTTCGAGTTCAGCCTCGATCTCATCCATAAAATGGACCAGCAGCTGGGCAATTATCTGCGCGGGCAGTTCATCGATGCGGTCTCGATCGGCACCCTGGCGACCATCGGTCTCGGCGCATTGGGCGTCCCCTACTTTTTCCTGCTCGGCCCCTTCTCGGGGCTGGCCAACCTCATTCCCTACGTCGGCCCCTTCGCTGGCGGGATTCCCTCGATGATCATCGCAGTGATGGAGAACGGCGACCTGTCGGCGGGGGGCAACGTCGCCCTCCTCTTCCTCGGCCTCAAGCTGGCGGACGACCTCTGCATCCAGCCCCTCTCGGTCTCCAGCAGCGTCCATCTCCATCCGGCCCTGGTGCTGGCCACCTGCATCATCGGCGGCAACCTCTTCGGCCTCATCGGCATGCTCCTCTCCGTTCCCGTCACCGGCTTTATCAAGGTGGTGATCACCGAGAGCGTGCAGACCCTCAAGGCCTACCGCTTTTCATGACGGCTGCGGCTGGTCATGAAAAAGCCCTTCCGGCGCGAACCGGAAGGGCTTTTTTTATGGGATGGCGGCGCGCATCAGGCGCGCGCAACCAGGGCGAGCACGCGTGCGGGGGAGCCGCTGCCCCCGGCGATGGGCAGGAGGCCGGCTACGAGCCAGGCCCCGAACGGGGGCAGCAGCTCGAGGGCGGTGAGGTTTTCGAGATGGAGGCCGCCGCGGCGCGCCAGCAGCTTTCCCGCCGCATAGTCGGCGGAGAGGCCGCCGTCGAGGCCGGGGCTGTCGATGCCGACGATGCGCGCCCCGCGCACCCCGGCGATGAGTCCCATCGCCGCCGGGCTGATGCCGGGGAAGTGCAGGCTGGTGTCGGCCGCGCGCCCCAGATAGCGCGCTTCATCGGACCAGTGGCGGCTCCAGCCGGTCGCAACCACCACCGCGCAGCCGGGCGGGAGAGGGCCAAAGCGCGCTTCCCACTCCGCCACGTCGGCGGGCTCGAGCAATGCATCGCCCTGCAGGGGCACTGCGATGGTGAAAAGAGGGGCGACGAGATCAGCTACAGGAATGGCGTCCATAGCCGGTCCGCCCGCGAGATAATGGGCTGGCGCTCCGGCATGGGTTCCGGTGTGTTCACCCAGGGTCAGGCGGTTGAGATAATAGCCCTCCCGATCCAGGCCCGCGGCGGGAGTGATGGCGAGGGGCGGATCCCCGGGCCAGACCGGCATGCCGGGCTGGAGGGGGTGGGTCAGATCGATGATCCGGTAAGGGAACTCCATCAGACGCTGCGCCTCTCCGCAAGGGCAGTCAACCTGTCGCCGCAGGCGGTCATGACTCCAGCTCCAGTTCATAGCCCTCGGCGCGGGCGACATACATCGCTGCCGTGAGATCGCCGGTGACATTGATCACCGTGCGGGACATATCAAGGATGCGGTCGACCCCGAAGATGATGCCGATGCCTTCGCCGGGGACGCCGACAGACTGGAGGATGAGAACGATGACCGGCAGGGAACCGCCTGGCACCCCGGCCGTGCCGATCCCGGCCAGCACTGCAGCGAAGATGACGGTGAGCTGCTGCACCAGGGTCAGCTCGACCCCGAAAAACTGGGCGAGGAAAAGGACAGTCACCCCCTCGTAGAGGGCGGTGCCGTTCTGATTGGCGGTGGAGCCGAGGGTGAGAACAAAGTTGCCGATGTGGCGCGGGATGCCCAGGTTCTGGTCGGCAGTCCGCAGGGCCGTGGGCAGGGTGACGTTGCTCGAACTGGTCGAAAAAGCGGTGAGGATGACCTCCTTGATGCGGCCGAAGAAGCGCCAGGGACTGACCTTGATGCGGTATTTCAGGATCAGCGAGTAAACCCCGAGGAGATGGATGAGCAGTCCGGCCATGACCACAAAGACAAACTTGCCGAGGATCACCACTACATCGAGCCCGAGTCGGGCGACCACGCTGAAGACCAGGCAGGCGACACCGAGGGGGGCCAGTTTCATCCCCATATGGATGATCATCATTACCACATCATAAAGACCCTGCAAAAAACGTTCGAAGGTCTCGGTGCGCTCCGAACGCGTCAGGGTCAGGGCCAGTCCGACAAAAAGGGAGAAAACCATCACCGCCAGGATGCCGCCGCCGCGATAGTTTTCGTCAAAGGCCCCGACTGCGTCGGCGAGGGGATTCTTGGGAATAAGATCGAGCAGGGTCTGCACCACCGATTTGGCCTCCGCCGCGCTCTGAACCGTCTTGTTGACTGAGGAGACGGTGAGAGAACCGGTCAGCATCTGCCGCTCCGCCTCGCTCAGGCCGGTGCCGGGCTGAATCCAGTTGACCAGGAACAGGCCGATCAGGACCGAGATCAGGGTCACGATCACGGTATAGCCGAGGGTGCGGGCGCCAATGCGGCCGAGCTGACGGATATCCCCCAGTTCGGCAACCCCCAGGGCGAGGGCCGAAAAGATCAGCGGAATCACCGCCATGAAGATGATGCGCAAAAAGAGCTGCCCCACGGGGGCGATGAGATTGCGGATGAGCCAGTCGAGCGTCGCACTCTCACCCCAGAAAAAATTGACGATTAATCCGGCGAAAAGGCCGATCGCCAGACCGATGAAGATTTTGATGTGCAGGGGACGTTTGGCGCGGGGTGAGGCTGAATCCATGACCATCTCCTCGGAATCAGTGGGAGCAGAAGCGCAGCTTGTTTCGCGCAATTTAGGAAACAGCATGAGGAAATGCAAGGTCAAATTTCAGCAGGGTACCCCCCGAAATCTGGCTCCCATCCGGGCAATCTCTCTCGCTCCCGCCGCCAATTCTCGCTCCCACCGCTACATCTCGCTCCCACCTCAATCTCGCACCCACCTGACGCGACCCTTCGCTATTTTCCAACAATTCCTCACCTGTTGTCCTCTCATTGTTATCTGTTTTCATCCGGGTGAGACCGGGATTTTTGGGGGCATCAGGCAATTTTCAGCCCGGTGGGGAGGAGTATTACTCCGCATTTCTCAACACCGACAAAAAGCCTGCACAATTTGCTTGTTTTTTTGCGCCAGCTTGATTATGTTTTTGCAGTGATTAGCGGCTCTAAAATCTTGTTATTTCGTATATTTGAAATATCTGCAACCTAACCAACCCGTGAGGAACCATGAAAAATCGACTGCACCTCCTGCCGCTCCTCATGTTCCTGCTGGCCGGCGCCCTCGCCGCCCAGGGCATCTCCTTCCATGGCAGCGCGCGCAATTCGATCTACGCTTACGAAAGCGACAAGTCCCACACCCGGTTTTTCCAGTATCTCAACTTTACCGCCGTCAGCCCCTGCAAGCATCTCGCCCTGAATTCGAATATCCGCTTTCTCACC
This sequence comes from bacterium, assembly GCA_029554865.1. Lineage (GTDB taxonomy): Bacteria > Zhuqueibacterota > Zhuqueibacteria > Residuimicrobiales > Residuimicrobiaceae > JAKPUX01. Next base: position 14,452 of record JAKPUX010000018.1, read on the forward strand.
GACGCCAACCAGGATCTGGACAACGACCTGCGTTTTCGCGCCTTTGCCCTCAACCTCGAGGCCAAAAACCTGCTCCACAACAGGTTGAACCTGGTCTTCGGCCGGCAGTTCCTCCATCCGGGCACCACTCTCGGGGCTCTCGACGGCCTTAATGCCCGCTATGCTTTCTCGCAAAAGCTCTCCCTGCAGCTCTACGGGGGTGTGGAGAGCATCAGTTCGCGCGCCTTCAAGGTGCAAAAACTGGAGGACGCCACAGTGCTCGGCGGCATGCTGCAGGCGAAAAAGATCTACTCCAGTGCCGCGCAGCTCTTTTACCTGCGCAAGGCCGACAGCGATGCGGCCTACTGGCAGATCGCGGGCGCCAATTTCGACAGCGATCTGATTCCCTGGTTCCACCTCCGCCTGCAGTCTCATTACGATCTCGAAAACGAGCGCATGCATCGTCTGCTTTTCAACGCCAGCCGTTCATTCAATGACAAACTGGCCGCCTTTCTCGAGTTCAAGCAGCAGAATCCCCAGGTCTACGCCAACTCTTACTTCACCATCTTCGAGGTCAAGCCTTACTCCCGGCTCCGCGCCGGCGCCGATTATGAGCTGCTGCCGGGCATCGCCGTCGAGGCCCAGTACCAGCACCTCATGCTCGATCAGGAGAGCGCCGACCGCCTCCTGCTCTCGCTCAACAACGACGACGGCAGCCTCGGCCTGCTTTATGAGACCGGTTATACCGGCGACCAGATCAGCGCCTTTTTCAACTATGGCTACGAGGTGCTGCCCAGGTTGATCGCTTCGCTCTATGTCGATTACTCCAGATACCGCACCGAGACCGTCTACGAATATGACGATCAGCTTGCCAACGCCGCCCGTCTCGGCTATACCCTCGGCCGCTGGAATGTGATCGCCGAATATCAGTGGCTGACCAACCGCTTTGCCGAGAGCGATGCGCGTTTCCTGAACCATATCACATACCGCTGGTAAGCGAAGAGGAGCCCCGCCATGAAAAGAATTCTCAGCTGCGCCGCCCTGACCGCTCTGGCCCTCCTCCATTTCTCAACCGCGGAGGCCCAGGTTTCAGAACTCAAATTCTCGCACAAGCTGCACAGTGAAGCCGTCGGCGCCTCCTGCACCGACTGTCACGGTGCGGCGGAGAGCGCCCTGGCAGCGGACAACCTCCTGCCCGACATGGAGAGCTGCTACAACTGTCACGACCGCGAGGCCGAATGCAGCCTCTGCCACAGCGATGTTGACAACGCCAAGGCTGAACCGCGCATCAGCAGCTACATCGCCAAGTTTCCCCACGCCCGCCACATCTCGGACAAGATGACCTGCGAATCCTGCCACGCCGGCATCGCTGCCAGCGAGAGCGTCGCCGGGGCGCATCTGCCGGGCATGGCCAAATGCTCGAGCTGTCACGATGATCTTGCCAAACCGGGCTACTGCTACGACTGCCATGCCGGGGGCGAGAAGCTTGAGCCGGCCTCCCACACCCTCGACTGGCCCAAAGCCCACGGGGTGCGCATGCAGACCGAAACCGAAGAGTGCAAGCTCTGCCACACCGACGACCAGTGCATCGTTTGCCACAAAAAGGGCAACCTCGACCGCAAGGCCCATCCCCTCAATTTTATCAACAACCACGGCCTCGCCGCCAAGGGCAACAAGGAGCAGTGCCTGACCTGCCACGAGGATGAGGGCTACTGCGTGGGCTGCCACCAGAGCATGATGGTGATGCCGCGCTCGCACGCCCGCGCCGCCTGGTCCAATCCGACGAACGGCGGGGCGCATGCCCGCGCCGCCCGCGCCGACATGGACGAGTGCACCGTCTGTCATTCCGACGCTGCAAGCCAGCCGATCTGCATCCAGTGCCATACAGCGCAGTAACCAGCTCTGGTAACGAAGCCGGAGTGCCGGAAGAAAAAGTTCTCCCCTGCGCAAGCCTGCGCGAACAGCGTCACCGGCTGTCATGCCAATGACCGGTAAAAAAAGATCTGAGACCACTGGAATCACTGGATAATGACTAGAAACCTCATCTACTTCCTCGTCGCGGTGGCGGGTGCGGCCGTGCTCGCCATCGAACTGCTCGGCACCCGCGTCCTCGGTCCCTTTTACGGTGTCAGCCTCTATCTCTGGTCCGCCCTCATCGTCGTCACCCTGCTCTCGCTGAGCTGTGGCTATTACCTTGGCGGGCGCTGGGCGGATCGCGGCGCCACCCTGCACAGGCTCGCGGGACTGCTGGCCGTAGCCGGCTTGTCGCTGCTGCTGGTGCCGCTCATCAAAAGACCGCTGCTGCTTCTTCTTCAGCCCCTGGGTTTGCGGGCGGCGGTGCTTCTGGGCGCCCTGCTGCTTTTCGCCCCCTCCCTCACCCTGCTGGGCATGGTCACCCCCTATGCCCTCAAGCTCAAGACGGAACGGTTGGACAAGCTGGGACGGACTGCCGGTTCACTCTCCGCCCTCTCCACCCTGGCCAGTGTCATCGCGGCCCTGCTCACCGGCTACTGGCTCATCCCGGCGATGGGAATCAACCGCCTGACTGTGGCAATCGCCGCCCTGCTCCTTCTGAGCGCGGCCATCGCCATTTGGGGCGAACGGCGCCGTCTGCGCCAGGCGGCGCTCCTGCTGATCGCCGGTGTGGGAATCAGCCTGCTGCAGATGCAGCTGCAGCCCGGGGAAGAGCCCGGCCTGCTTTTTGCCGGTCAAAGTCCGTACGGCGAGATCCGCGTCCTGGAGTGGCAGGGCGCGCGCTATCTGCTCATCGACGGGGCGGTCCACACGGCAGTTTCGTCCGCCGATCTCCGCACCGAGATGCGCTATGTGGTGGCCCTGGATATTGTGCGTAACTTTTTTGACCGTACGGGAGAGATGCTGCTGATCGGCCTGGGCGGGGGCTGCGTGGCGCGAAATTGGGCGGAAGCGGGATGGCGCGTCAAGGCGGTCGAGATCGATCCGGTGGTGGCACGCCTGGCCGCAAGCTGTTTCGGGCTGCGCCCGGAAGAGGCGGAAGTACACATCATCGACGGCCGCAACTATCTGAACCGGACCGGGCCGCCCTTCGAGGTCATCATCCTCGATGCCTTCGGCTCCAGCTCCATCCCCTGGCATCTCACCACCGCCGAGGTCTTTCATCTCATCCGCGCACGGCTGACCGACGATGGCCTGCTCGCTGTCAATGTCGAGGTCCTGGGCTGGGAGGATCCCCTGCTGCAGAGCCTGGCCCTTACCCTGCGCAGCAGCTTCAGCCATGTCATCGCCCTGCCAACGGCCGAGCCCCCGGACGCCCTCGGCAATGTCCTGCTCCTCGCCGCAAACCGCCCGCTCGAATTCCCCGAGGAGTGGCTCGGCCGGCCAATCGACTTTCTGGAGGATGCCTACGCCCACTGGACGGTGGTTCAGCGCAATCACGCCTGGGACAACCGCTATGCGCCAGCCACGGCCGCGGCGGTGCTGCTGACCGACGACCGCAATCCCTCCGACCTTTGGTCTGAGCGGATCAATTTTGCCGTCCGCCGCCGTCTCCCCGAGCTCTTCCCCGGCCGTCCGCTCATCTGGTAATTCCGCGCCCCTTTCCCCCGCTATCAACCAACTTGTGCGTGGCATAAAAAAAGGCACCCGCGCCTTTCGGTGCGGGTGCCTTTGATAACCTGTCTGGGGCGGATGACAGCCGCTGCAGTGGATTACAGACCCACCATCGAGCCGCCTAAAAAGGTGAGTACTTCATTAATCGGGTTGGCAATCGCGGTGGAGGTGCTGCCGGCGAAGAGCAGACCAATGGCTTTGGGATTGGTGGTCAAATCCTGCACCATCAGCGAGCCGGAATCGCCGCTGTCCAGGAACTTGCTTCTCTTGTTGGCGATGATGATCTGGCCGGTGAAGGTTCTGGTGAAAGCAGTGCCACCAGCGCACTCGTTTTCATAGGTGATCGACACGGTACCATTGAGTGCCGACACCGTGCTGCGGGTCAAACCGGTGGTGCGGCCGCTCTTTTTCACCGCCTGGCTGACAGCAGCGGCGACAGTGGAAGAGGAGAGGACGCCAATCTCGAGGATGGCACCGTCATCGCGCACCATGCCGGGTATGATCTGGGCGATGGCGCAGTCGACGTTGTTGCCGGGGAGGGCGGATTTCTTAACCAGGGTGGCGACGTTCTGCGCCGAGGTCGCTGTGCAGTTGACATCGATCAGGCCCGGCTGGATCACATCATCACCGGTCGTTGCGATCCTGCTGTTGCCGCCAACGACAATGTCCGCCTCGAGCACATGATAGTTGCTGAGGATGTACTTGCTCCCGCCGATCTGGATCAGGGAGCCGAGCGTGCCGCCGCAGCAGTAGCCATTGGCGAGGTCATACCGCCATCCGCCCGAGGTGCCGAGCTGGATCGGTGCCGTCTGCTTCGCGGTATGGCTTACCGTTGGGGTGGTGGTTTTCAAGGCTTTGATCTCGCCGGTCACCTCGACGAGCAAGGGAACGCCCTCCAACTCATAGGGCAGGCCGCCCGGTCCTTTTTGCAGCGCAGCACTTTTGGTCATCACGAGAATAACCGGCTTGCCCTCTTCGGAGAGCGTCACCGCGGTGCCGACGACTTCAGGATTTTTCATCAATTCCGGGGTGAAACGTTCCTGCACCGCGGCCACCGTCCTGAGCAAGGGATTGTCCATGGTCCATGCGCTGGTCTGCGCACCTGGCTCAACCGCGGTGGGCGCGGCCGACTTTTCTCCACAGCCCAACATCAGCGCCAGAATCAGCAGCACAGCGGCGCCAATCAGCACAAATTTCAGTTTTCTCGTCATCGGATCGACCTCCTCGCGCTAGGGATTCCCCCTCCTCTGTAAATTTGACAATAATAGTTATGTTCCGCTCCAATTGCAAGTGTTTTTTAATCTTTTTTTCACTCAGGCGGCCATCATTCTCAAAAATCGACCAGCAGCATTCTGCGGCAACTCCCTCATAAATAAACAGACTAACTACTTGACTACGATGATCGCATCAAAAATCTTTTATGGTAATGCTTTCACTCGCCAGTGGTTCCTTCTCCGCCGGCACACACCTGCTCAACTGGGACGACCGCACCGATGGCGGCGAACTCGCCGGTGCGGGCACCTATTTTTACCGCCTTGAGAGCGAGGGGGGTATCCTCACCCGCAAGATGATATTCCTCAAGTAAGCGAAATCTTGCCTTAAAACCGGGCCGGAACGTATCAGCGTTCCGGCTTTTTTTGCAGCATAAAAAAGGGCGCCACGCGGCGCCCTCGCAGTCAAACCTAGTTCTAGAAAAATATGAAGTTGGTGAGGATAAAGACCGGAATGAGGATGAGCAGGGAGTAGCCCATGTAACCGAAAAAGCTCGGCATCTTGATCCCCTGCTCCTCGGCGATGGAGCGGACCATAAAGTTGGGGGCATTGCCGATGTAGGTGTTGGCACCCATATAGACGGCGCCGGTGGAGATGGCCTTGAGAAAGATCCCCTTGTCGGCGATGAGGGCGGCGATGGCCTCCTTTTCCGGCATGCCGGCGAAAAAGTTGCCGAGGGCGGTATTGAGGAAGGTCAGATAGGTCGGGGCGTTGTCGAGAAAACTGGAGAGGGCTCCGGTGATCCAGAAATAGTGCCAGGGCTCCTTGACGGCGTTGATGATGAAAGCGAGGGCGCCCTGGGTGCCGGCGCGCAGCATGGCCAGGGCCGGAATGATGGTGATAAAGATGCCGGCGAAGAGCAAGGCCACCTCGACGATCGGCCCCCAGGTGAACTCGTTTTTCCGGCGCAGCTCCTTTGCGGTCGTCGCCCAGGAAAGTCCGGCCAGTATCAACAGGATAAAATCCCTGAGCAGGTTGGCCAGGCCGAGATGGATACCCAGCACAGTTACCTCCCCCGCATGGTAGGTGCCGCTCATCAGCACGGCGCCGACGATACCGGCCAGGAAAATGAGATTGTGGGCGCCGCGGATGCGCACCGGCGTCTTTTCCTCGCTCGCCTCGGTCAGAAGACCGGCTTTGCGCTCACGGTTGTAGAGATAGCTGTCCATAATTAAAAAGATCGCCAGCACCAGGCCAGCCACGAAGAGGGTTTCGGGAAGGAGCTGAAAGGTCCAGAAAAAGGGCACGCCGTGGAGAAAACCGAGAAAGAGGGGCGGATCGCCCAGGGGGGTCAGCGACCCGCCGATATTGCTGACCAGAAAAATGAAAAAGACGATGACGTGAATCTTGCTCCGGCGCCCGGCATTGGCCCTGATCACCGGACGGATGAGCAGCATCGAGGCCCCGGTCGTGCCGATCCATGAGGCGATCACCGTGCCGATCAGCAGCAGCAGGCTGTTGAGGGCGGGCGTGCCCTTGAGGGTGCCCTCAACCAGGATCCCTCCGGCCACGGTGAAAAGGGCGAGCAGAAGGATGATGAAGGGGAGATAATCGATGAGAATGATGTGCAGAATTTCATGCACGGCCGGATGGCCGTAGACGAGGATGAAGGGGATCGCCACAGCGAGGGCCCAGAAGGCCGATACTTTTCCGTAATGGTGGTGCCAGAATTTGGGGGCGAAGAGCGGGAACAGGGCGATGGAGAGGAGAATGCCGGCGAAGGGGATGATGCTCCAGACCGGAAGCACCTGGCCCAGATTCACTTCACTCCCGGTCCCGGTCTCGCCCGCCAGGAGCAGGGGCGTAAGAAGAAAGAGCAGTCCCGCGAAAATCCACAGCTTTTTTTGCATAGCCTACCGATCCTTTGTTAGAGCTTCCGGCCTGAAGGATGCCTGGCCAAATCCCGCCGTACCGATAATTATCCGTAAAATTATCAAAAATATTTCCCAACATCAACAAAAAATAACATCCAGGGTACCCCCCGAAATCCGGGTCCCACCGTGACGTTTTACGCTGCGTGCACTCGAAACCTGGCTCCCACCGGACTCTTTGCGCCGCATAGCCCGATTGCTCCGAAGTAGTTCCAGCATACTCGCGGGCTGTGCCCTGGTCAGCGAGGCAACTTTTTTTTTAATTACATCCGGATAGGAACGAAATTTTGGGGGGCAGCATAAAAAAAAGCCGCCCCGGAAGGGCGGCTTTTGATTGATACAGGATGACACCGGGCTTATTTGAGCAGGGCCATCTTTTTGGTCACGCTCGTGCCGTTGGCGATGATGCGGTAATAATAGATCCCCGAAACCACCCGGCTGCCGGAATCGTTGCAGCTGTCCCAGACGATCTGGTGATAGCCTGCAGGAACCTCGCCGTCGACCAGGGTGCGGATGAGCTGGCCGTTGGTGTTAAAGATCTGCAGGGTCACCTTCCCGTCCGCCGGCAGCTGGTAGCGGATATTGGTCACCGGGTTGAAGGGATTGGGATAATTCTGGGCCAGCTCGAAGCGGGTCGGCACCGGCATGTCGGCGCTCACCGGCCCGTGCTGGGTCGCCAGGCCGCTCCGGCTGATGTCCTCGAGCTTGTAGTACCAGCGCTCTCCCGCCTTCGCGCTCTTGTCCACCCAGTTGTACTGGCCGTCCATGCGCGGAGAGATCAGGTCGGGATTGATCTTCTCATAGGTGCCCTTCTCGGTGCGGCTGCGCAGCACGTTGAAGCCCATGTTGTCGGTCTCGCTGGCCGTCTGCCAGGAGAGGGTGATGCCCTGGTAGGCGACGCTCGCACAGGTGAAGCTCTTGAGTTCGACGGCGGTTACTATGGACCAGACCAAGGTCGCGGTATGGGTCGCATCGCCGTACTCGACCATGATCATATAGTTGTTGCCCAGCGGATAGTAGCGCGAGTCGAAAGTATATGATGAAGAACTCCCGACCACCTGTCCGTTGAGCCGCCAGGTGTAATAGATGGGGTCGTTATCCGGATCCTCGACCTGAATATAGAAGGTCTGGGAAGCTAGCGGCGGAATTTTGAAAGATTCGGAGGCCGGCTCCCAGGAGACCAGCCGCGGTGCGCGGTTCTCGTTGGTGACGACAATCTTGACCGAATCGATATCGATGCCGCCGTCGCTGTCCAGGACGGTGAAGCGCGGATAGTAGGTCTGGCCGCCCTGCTCGTAGGTCGGCGTCCAGCAGAAGTGGTAGATATTGCTGCCATCGACCTCGAAGGTGGCCCCTTCCGGCAGGTTGCTGGCGCTGTAGTAGAGCTGGTCGCCGTCCCTGTCGGTGGCGAGCACCGGGAAGCAGAGCTGCTGGCCTTCGTAGAGGGTGTACTCGCTCGCGGCGGACAGTTCCGGATAGGGTTCGTTATCGCCGCGGGCCTCGAAGGTCACGGTCGGCGAGCCGCTCGGCAGGCTGGCCGTGGCCAGGGCTTCATTCCTGCCCTGCTTGCCGAGAATCCAGTAGGCTCTGGCGATGCCGCTGCTGTTGGAGGTCACCAGATTGGGTCCGTCGATGCTGCCGCTGCCGGGCACGACCACGAAATTGATCGTGCCGCCGCTCGCCGGATTGCCGTAGCGGTCCTTGACCAGGACCTGAATCGGGTAGACCATGCGCTTGCCGACCTCGCCGTGCAGGGGCTCGGACTCGATCTTCTCCATGGTGTAGGGATAGTCGGCTTGACCATGGGCCTCGAACTCGACGAAGGGCGGATTGAGGTTGACCGCCGAGGCGCGCACCTTGTTGAGACCGGTGCGGGTGCCGAGGGTATAGTTGGCCGAGGCGATGCCCTGGGGATTGGAGGTGACGGTCATCATGGTGGTGCCGTTGTCGAGCGTGCCCTTGCCTTCAATCGTGCCGTCATCGACGACCAGGAAGGTCACTGGCACACCGGAGACGGTGTTGCCAAAACTGTCCTCGATCCGGACCGCCAGTGGGGTATAGAGGGTGCGCCCGACCGTGCCGGTCTGATCGCCGCCCATCTGATAGACGATCTTGCTCGCCGCGCCCGGCAGGGTATAGGCAGTGAAGGTAACGGCGCTGATAGCGCTGTAGTTGGGCAGACCGGCGCTGAAGAGGCTGGTGCCGTTGCCGGTGCCGGCGACGGCCTGGGCTGTGGCCTGACCATACATATCCGTCAGCACCGGGTTAGTGCTGGTGATGGCGCCGTTGTTGACCAGGGGGCTGAACTTGACCTGGACAGTGGCCACCGGCCAGCCGTTGATGTCCTCCAGCTGCACCTTGAAGGGCTGGGGCAGGGGCTGCTGGGGCGCAGCCGACTGCTGGTCACCCGCAATGATCACAAGCCTGGAGGGCGAAGGCACAACGGCGGATTCGGTGAAGCGCACCGGCGAGTTGCTGAGGGCCTGGCCGCTGCCGTCGCTCTTGACTGCGCGGGCTTCGACGACATTGATGCCCGCTGCACTGCCCAGCTTGAAACGCGCCTGGGCGATACCGGCGCTGTCGGTGGAGATCACCTGGGGATCGATCATCGCCCCTCCACCCTGGGTGGGCATGAAGGTGACGGGATGGCCGGCGATCGGGTTGCCGAAGCGGTCGCGCACCACCACACGCAGGGGCAGGGGCAGGGCGGTGCCGACATTGCGGGTCTGGCCGTCACCATCCTGGCTGTTCGTGCGCGCGATCTCGTAGGCCGCCAGGGGCAGGAAGGTCACCCTGACGCTGTCGGCGATGCTGACATTGTTGTTGACGTCGCGGGCCCTGATCCACTTCGAACCCGCCTTGGTCGAGGCGGCAAACCCCACCGCATCGCCGTTGACATCCGTGGTATTGAGCGGTTGGGTGATGATGGTGGTCAGGTCACTGGAGAGCAGGGTGACATACTTGCCGGCCACCGGATTCTCGTATTTGTCGCGCAGGGAGACCTTGATCGTCGCTCTGGAGATACCGTCGGCACTCACCGCCGCATCCACAGCCGCGATTTTGGAGCGCACCCCGTCGGTGATGTCCGGCAAGGCGTTGGCCGTGAAGCGGATGGGGGAATTGCGCAGTGGAGTGGTGCCGTTGGTCGAAGTGACCTCGACGACGTTGCGGTCCGCGCCGGCGGTGCGGCCCAGACGCCATTTCACCCGGGCGATGCCGTCGCTGCCGGTCTCGACCACCTTGGTGAGCAGGGTGTCGGCGCCGAGGGCGGAATGATCGGAGGCCCCGACCAGGATGCGGAACTGGATCGGATGGCCCTTGACGGGATTGTTGTAGACATCACGGGCCATGACGGCCAGTTCGTTGGTGAGGAACTTGCCGACCGTTCCGATCTGGCCGTCGCCGGTGGAGAGCAGCAGGTTCTCGGCATTGCTGGGCGCACCGGAAATCAGGAAGGGCAGGGGCGCGCCGGTCAGCTTGAGGCCGTTGTACTCGGCATCCGCCTCAACGCGGTTGATCTTGTAACCGGCGTTGCGGCCGAGATAGAACTGAACCGAGGCCAGACCATTGCTGTCGGTGAGCTTGGTCACGGTTTTGTTGGTGGCCCCGTCCAGGGAGCCGCCGTCGGCGGCGACCGAGGACATCACTGTGAAAACGACCGAATGGTTGGCGATCGGGTTTTTGAACTCATCGGTGATGCGCACCTTGAGCGGTTCGGGCAGCATATTGGTGGTGATGCCCGTGAAACGGCTGGTATCGCTCACCATCAGGATCAGTTTCGGATCGCCGACTGTCGCACTGGCGTAGAAAATGGCGGGCGAGCCGGAGAGATTGGTGTTGTTGTAGCGCGCACTCACCTCCATGGCGTTGTTCTTGCTGCCCGGGCGTTTGCCGAGGTTCCAGACCACGCTGGCACTGCCGTCGAGATCGGTGGCCACCGAGGTTTCGGAGAGTCCGCCGATATTCCCACGCAGGCTGTCGATGCCGCTGACGTGGAAGAGGACCGGAGTGCCGGGCACGCCGTTGCCGTATTTGTCCTTGATCGTCACCTTGATCGGCTTGGCCAGGGGCTGGCCGACCTTGCCGATCTGGCTGTCGGTCGCCCGGTCCATGACGAGCTGGTAGGCGACGTCGGGCGCCGCGCTCGCCTTGAAGACCAGGAGGGAATTCTCGACGACGCCGGCGCGCACCTCGAGGACGTGGTTGGCCGTGCCGGAGGTCGTGCCGAGGGTCCAGGTGACCTGGGCGATGCCCGAATCGGCCGAGGTCGGCACGGTGACGTTATTGGATCCGTTCACCTTGCCGGCGCCCTGGGTGACCGCGAAGGAGACCTGATAGCCACCCTTGGCGATGCCGTTGGCGTCCGTGACCCGCACCTTGATGTTCTGGGGGACGGCGTTGCCGACGACTCCGTGAAGGGTGTCGGGGGTCATCCACTTGACCATCCGGTAAGCATCGCCGGGAATTGAGGTGGCGTTGAAGAAAGCGGGGCTGTCGGTCAGGGCCGCGCCGTCGTTGCGCAGGGCGTCGACGCGCACCTGCACCGCGCCCAGCAGCACCGGCATCTTCCAGCGCACGCTGGCGTAGCCGTCCGCGCCGGTGGTAGCGGTTTTGACGGTGCTCTCGCCGTCGATATCGACAAAGGTGCCGCCGGAGCCGACGATCTGGAAGGTAATGGTGTGGCCGGCGATGGGGTTGCCGTAGACATCGGTCACTCCCGCCTTGATCGGCTGGTCCAGCACCTGTCCGTTAGCTTTGGTCTGGTTGTCGGTGGCGGCCAGCTTGACCAGTTTGGCGGCCGGACCGGGCCTGCCGTTAGCCCAGAGGCGCAGGGGCGATCCCTCGAGCGGAACGGAGGGCTGATCGACCTGGAAGGAACTCACCTCAATGACGTTGGCGCTGTCGCCGGCGGTCTTGCCCGTGGTCAGGGTCGCCGAGGCCATGCCGCTGACGTCGGTCTGGACGACCTTTTCGATCAGGCCGTCGAAATTACCCCCGCCCTTGACCACCTTGAAGCGGACAGAATGGCCTGCGATGACCGCATCGTAGGGGCCGAAGACCTGGACGACGAAGGGCTTGCTGAGCCTGGCGGTGGCCGTGGTGTCCTGGTTGTTGCCGGATATATATTCGATGCGTGAGGCGATCGCCTCGGTGGCCGTGGCGGTGAAGGTGACATTTTCCGGATTGAGGCCGGTGGCGGTGGCGCGTACGGTATTGATCTCGCCGATCGCGCTGCCCATGGTCAACATGACCGCGGCGCGGCCGGATGGATTTGTGTAGCGGGTCAGGGTGCGCACCCCGGGGGTCTCAAGAAAAGCATTGGTGCCGTCGATCAGGGTGAAGACGACCTGGTGGCCGGCAATGCCGTTGTCCTGCGCATCAGTCACCTTGACGACGAGGGAATCATGGAGGGCCAGCCCGACCGAACGGCTCTGGTTGTTCCCGGAGACGATGGCCAGGATGCTCGGCGGCCCAATTGTGCCGGTGGCCGTGAAAAGCTGGACCGGGATGGAGGCGAGCCCTTGCAGCTTGGCCTCGACGGTGTTGGTCCCGGGCCGGGCGCCGAGAGTCAGGTAGACGGAGGCGTCGCCATTGGCGTCGGTGAGGACCTTGAGGGTGGTCACCGGAGAGGGCGCGGCTGCGGAGCTGATCTTGCCCTCGCCCGACTTGACGGTAAAGACCACCGGGTAATTGGGATAATTGGCGCCGGTTTCGCCGAGGACCTTGACCTTGAGCAGGTTGGGCAGCATGGTGCCGACTGTCCCGCGTTGGAGGTCGCCCCCGGATTTGGACATCGAGGCAGGGGGTTTGCCGGTCTTGATCCTGAAGGTCAGGGGCGAATTGGTGAGTGCGGTCCCGCCGCCGTTGACCGCTGCGGCCTGCACTGTGAAGAGGGTGTCGACCAGCCCGAGGGTCATGGTCACGCTGGCCTTGCCGTTCTCGTCCGAGGTGGAGCTGCTGCGGGCGAGGGCGGCACCGACTCCGGAAATCAGGCTCCAGTTGACGGTGGTTCCGGGCACGCCGTTACCGTAGGCATCCTGGATGACGGCGGTCAGGGTGGCCCCGGCGGTCTCATCGCGTGTGCCGAGGATGGGATCGGTGAGATCGGGATCCTTGATCATCGAGACCGCGGGCCCCGGCGTGGGATCGAGGGTGAAATTCACCGGCGCCCCGTTGAGCAGGGTCGTGCCGTCGGCCCGATAGGCAATGGCGGAGACAACGACATTGGTGTCAGCATCGGCGCCGAATTTCAGCCGGGCCGCAGCGAAGCCGGCGGCGTTGCTGATATTGGAGAGATTGGGGCCGGTATCCCCCATGGTCGAGCCGGTGGGACCACTCAGGCCGGTGCTGATGAGGGCGATCTTGTCCCAGTCCCAGCCCGGATCATAAATCACCAGACGGATGTTCTGCAGTCCTTTGGGCAGCCTGAAGCTGGTGTTGTGGCGCTGCCAGACCCAGGAGCCGCTGAGGTCAGTGAAATCCATGGTGAGCGAATCCCGGTCGCTGTACTTGATGATCACGGTATTTTTCTGACCAGAGGTGGTGCGGGCGCGCAGATGGAAATAGTAGGTACGCTCCTCCGGATTGTAGATGGGGATGGTCACCGCCGTCCGGTAGCGATAGCCGCCGATATAGGTGGTTTTGATGGCATGACCACCGGAGGCGGCCGCGGCCGTGGTATCATAGGCGATCGGGACGCCGAGGATGCCCGACTCGACCTCTTTCCAGATCTTGCCGTCGAAGGTGCCGGTCTCGATGGTGCCCTTGCCCTGGGTGACCGCAAAATCGACGACGACATTGCTGACCGGATTGCCGGCGTCGTCGGTCACCTTGACCTTGAGGGAATCGGCGACGTACTGATTGATGGGGGCCGACTGGTTGTTACCGCTGGCGTAGGCAATGGTGGTGGCGCTGGCGGAGCCGAGGTTGGGCAGATAGACCGAGAAATTGTCGAGATTGAAATTGCTCGAACCATCTTCATACTGGACCGCGCCGACGTACCAGGAATCGGGAGGGGCTGCGGGCAGGGTGGTGTTGAGGGTGGCGTCAAAAACATCATCGATATAGTGATGGATGGTCAGGGCCGTCCCGGTCGCCTTGATGATGGCGGTGACCTTCTGGCCGGCTGCAGGAGCGGTCCGGGTCACATTGACTTCACCAATCAGGGAATTGAAAGTCGAGCCGCCGCTGATAGCGTAGAGGGAGAGCTTGGTGGCGGAGCGGCGCAGCCAGTAGCCATTGGCTGAAGCGCTGGGAGTGTCCAGAATCAGGGCAAAGCCAGCCGGGGTGTAGCCCTGGGTCTGGTAATAGATGGCGGAGGCGCCCATGGTCATCGACAGCTTGATCGAATCGGCCCCGGCCGACTTGTTGGCGCCGGTGCGTGCGAAGGCGGCCAGACCGTAGCCGTTGGAGGAGGCGATGGCCAGTTCGTTGTTCTCGATGACGAATTTGGGGGCATTCCAGTCGCTGCCCAAAGAGGCGCGGTTGAAATCATCCACAATCGGGCTGTTCCAGCCGGCCGATGGCGTCCCTCCTCCGCCGCCACCGCCGCTGCCGGCCGTCGTGGTCGCCGAGGCGACGTTGGAGAGCGGCGAGGGATTGTTCGCTTCGTCGTAGATCTTGAGAGCAAAATAGTACCTGGTGCTGGCGTTCAGTCCGGTCACCGTATAGCTCTCGGGAGAGCCGGGCGCCTTGGGGGTGGTGGTAGTGAAGCGCGTTGAAGAGGAAAAATTGGCGTCGGTGATCGCCACGGTGTTGTAGCGCAGCTGGTAGGTGGTGGCCGCGCTGCCGGTGGCGCCGTCATCGGCGGTGGCGTTCCAGGTCACCGTCACCGAGCCGGCGGTCGGGCTGCCAGCGCTGATGGTAGCCGCGGCAGGGGGGGTGGTATCGGTGCTCGTCGAGGGGGTGTAGGTGCTGAAGGTCATCTCCTCGATATCATTATTCACCAATTCGCCGCTGTAGAGCAGGGCGCCGCCGTAACAGGCTGCGGCGAGATTGTAATCGGTATTGGTGATCGTGCCGAGCGAAACCCCGTCCAGGAAATACTCGAATTTGCCGGTTGCCGTATTGACCTGAACAGATAAGAGGGAACCGGCGTTCATGGTCGGCGCGGATGCGACCGGAACGGAGGTTCCGGAGGTGGCCACTGCGCCGGCCGTAATCTTGAAAAGCCTGATTTGCCCGCTGTAATAGTTGGCAAAGTAGCCGTTGCCCTGGTAATTGCCAGTCTGCATAAAGACGACACCGCCGTAACCGGTATAAGCGGTCTCGCACCCTTCCCCGACGGGCGCCCAACGGAGATCGACCTTATTGGCATCGGACTTGCCAATATACATCGCGATCTGTTTGGTCCCTGTCAGCTTTTTGGTCGAATGCAGATTGCCGTTATAGATCAGGGAATCCCCGGCAGACCAGGAAGAAGCGGGAAGCGTGCCGGTGCCCTCGAAATAGGCAGGGACGGAATCCTGTCCCCAGGCCATGAAGGCGAGAGAGAGCGACAAGAGCACAACCAGAGTTGCGGCTTTTGAGAACGAAAACGCGATTCTCATGATGTGTAACCTCCAATGCAGGTACGGTACAGGGTGCTGTTTCATATCAGAACACTTGTTTGCGCCTAAAACAGGAAAATGCCCCTTTTGGCAAGAAATTTCGAGTCTTACTTCAATAGAATTAACAATGTTGGTTTCTCACCACCATCTCATTTCGCAAACACTATGCCAAAATGCAGAGGGGGCGAAGAATGCTTTGCTGCGGGACAGGGTGAAGGAGGCGGGCCTGCAGCCGGCCTGGGGGAGCGGGCCGACCACCGGGCTGCGGAGGCAGCCCGGCATAAGCGGGTAAAAGCGGCAGGCCTGCAGCCGTACTAACGGACCAGCTGCAGACCTTCCGGACGGTGGGGCGGGATCACGTCAGGGGTGACCCGCTTGAGATAACGGAAACGCATGGCGTCAGCGGCGACATAGCCGCTGCCCTGATTGGAGATGCGCACATAGCTGGAGGTGCCCTCGGGCAGATAGAGGATGGCGATGCGGTTCCAGCGCCCGTAGCTGGTGGTCTGGTCGATGACACCGGTCAGCTTTTTGACTCCCCCGGCCACGGCTTCAAAGGGGACATCCGCCGCCTCCTGATAAGCGGAGGGGGTCTCCCCTACCATGGGGTGCCACTCGCTGATCTCGTACCAGCCGGCCACCCCGATGGTCGGCCGGAAGGTGGCCCAGCCCTTGCCCAGCGCCGGAGCGGAATAGTAATAGCCGATGCCGGTCGAGTCGGAGGAGACCCACTGCGAGAAGCAGCGGTTACGCGAGGCGAAATCGACTGTCTCGTTGGCCCGGTCATAAACCGGCCGGAAGACGGGGTCGAACCGGGCGCGGGCGCTGCCGGGGGTGGTATCATTGAAATAGCAGGTGCCGACGATGATGTCGGCCACCACGGTGTCGGGACGGGAGAGCAGGATGATGCCGTCGCCGATATTGTTCTTGGCGGGAATCAGGGATTCCCCCTGCAGTTCGACGCTGCCGAAGGGTTGGCCGTTGTTGAAGGAGGGCTTTTGGCCGCCAAGAAAACGGTAATAGGACCCCTGATAGCCGGGCAGGCCGGAGATCATGGCGTCGGAGATGTTGACGATCTGGCCGGAGGCGTTGCAGATGGCCGCCCCCTTGTCGAAAAAGCGGACGTAGACCCCCCCCTGGCCCGGGATTTCGCGCGCAGGGCCGACCGGATAGCCGAGATCGACATCGAACTCGTCGTACCAGAGCGACATGCTGTATTCATTGCCGCAGGTCATGCCGTAATAGGCGCCCGACATCAGGGCGGCGGTAAGACCGTAGCGGATCTTCTTATAGTCCCGGCTGTGGGTCTCCTTCTCGACGTAATCCTCGATGATGGTGAAAACGGTGTCGTGGGCGGCCTCCCAGAGCTGGTTGACCCGGATCAGATCGGGGGCGGTGTAGGCGAAGCGCATAAAGCCCTCCCACTCCATGCCGTCGCAGTAGCGCAGGGGATAGGGATCGCCCTCCTGGGCGGAGCCCATGTTAATGCCGACCACGACCGGTTTGCCCGGGTGGAGAGCGGTGAATTTGGCCCGTTCATAGGGGAGCATTTCCCTGATGCCCGCGCTCCACTGTTCATTGAACCAGGCCAGCCCCTTATCCGGCTCGGTGAGGTCGTTGAGGTGGTTATGGTCGAGATCCAGGGTCGACTGAAAGTCGTCGCCCCAGAAAAAGAAGCGGAAGGAGTCATAAAAGAGGCCGTTGAAGCGGCTGAAATCCTGTTTGGCCGGATTGAAGCGCTGGTCGATATACCATGCCCAGACCGGCTGGCTGTTGACCAGGGGGGCCAGGGGGGTGACGTTGTGGAGATAGCCGAAGCCTTGAAAGCGCGCCGGCCGCTTGATTGAATCTCCGGCGGCGTGGGAGCGGTTGATGGCGTAATCCCCGCTGACGGGGATGCCGTGGATGGTCGAGTCGGTGTAGCCGGTGAAGGAGATCCAGTCATCCCCGCCGATCAGGGCGTAGATATCATCGCCGATGGTGTTGGTCTTGAACCCGGTCGTGGAATCGACGCGGATATCGGTGTCGCCCGGTTCCGCCGCCTCGATGAGAGAGCCATAGTAGCTGGAGTAGATAAAGCAGGCCGGCGGCCAGATCGGATTGCCGGGCCAGACCCCCTGTCTGGAGGTGCCGAGGATGACGGTGTTTGGATTAAGGGCGTGGATGCTGTCGTTGAGGGCATAGGCATTAAGGCCGGCGCCGCCGTGGATGGCGAGATCATAGCGGCTGAAAAAATACTGCACAGCCCCTCCCGAGATGCCGCCGGGCCGCTGAAAGACCAGACGGGGAAAGGGGGGCTGATACTGCTGCGCCGAAAGGGGTGGGACCAGGCTGAGAATTAACAGCATTAAAAGGGCGATGAACCGGCCGGCCGGCCGGTGGAGCACAAGGGACATCGGTTTCTCCTCTCAGGCTTTGCAAAGGGTACAAGGGATGGAATGCCTCCAATCCATAATACCCGCAGGGCCGAGGGAGTGCAGAAAATGAGGAGAAACCTGGAGATCACTCTCCCGTGGCCCTGACCACCTCGGGGATGGTGCGCAGCATGATCTTGAGGTCGAGCCAGATCGACCATTCGTCGATATACTTGAGATCGAGTCGCATCCATTCGTTGAAGCGCAGGCGGTGGCGGCCGCTGATCTGCCAGAGGCAGGTCAGGCCGGGGCGCATGCTGAAGCGGCGGATCGGCCACTGTTCATAGATGTTGTTGACGTCGCGCACCGGCAGGGGCCGCGGTCCGACCAGGCTCATTTCGCCCTTGAGGACGTTGATCAGCTGCGGGATCTCGTCGATGCTGGTCCGGCGCAGCCAGCGCCCGACCGGGGTGATGCGCGGATCGGCAGCGATTTTAAAAGCCGCGCCATCGGCTTCGTTGAGGTGCTCGAGCTGCGCCTGGAGGGCCTCCGCCCCGTCGACCATGGTGCGGAACTTGTAAATCCTGAAGCGGCGGCGGTTGAATCCCACCCGCTGCTGCTTGAAAAAGACCGGGCCGGATGAGGAGAGGGCGATAAGGGCGCTGACGACGAGAAAGAGCGGGGCGAGCAGAAGCAGCCCCGCGCCGGCCAGGGTGACGTCGAGCAGACGCTTGATGACCAGATGGGAAAAGCGGCCCCTGCCGGCGTTGCGGAGGGTGAGCATCGGCACGCCATTGAGTTCATAAGCCGGAGTATCGGCCGTTTTCAGCTCCATCCAGTCGGAAGGGACGCGACAGGGGATGGAGAGCTCATCGCAAAAGCAGGTGATGCGGCGGACCTGCTCGTAGCAGGTGCTGATCGGCAGGGCGATAAAGACCTCATCCACTGCGTGGCGGCAGAGATAGTCCGGAAAGGCATCCAGGGTGCAGAGCCACTTGCCCTGCCAGAGGCGGGTGTTCTGGGGGTGATCGTCGACAAAGCCGAGCAGCCGGTAGCCAAGGTCGGCGCGATGAAGGATCTTTTGCGAGAGGTCGACCGCCTCGGGTCCGCTGCCGACGAAAACGATATGGCGCAGGTTGCGGCCGCGGCTGCGCAGGAAAACCAGTCCCTCCCTCACCAGGGCGCGGCTGGAGATGGAGGCGAAGAGGGCAAGGGCGTAAAAGAGGAGGATGAACTTGTTGTCGAGCTCTTCGGCCACCAGCAATGTGAGGGCCGCAGCCACGAGGGTGCCCAGGCTGACCGCCTTGGCGATGTCGAGCCACTCCCTGACGCGCTCATCGAGACGGCGCACCGTATAGAGGCCGAAATGGGCGAAGAGACGATTCCAGGCGATGAGAAGCAGGATCAGGGCCAGACCATCGACCGGCCGCAGGAGGGCCGGTGTGAACTGGCTGACACCCCGCACCATCGAGAGCTGTGCATGCAGCAGCACAGCCCCGCTCAGAGAGCAGAGCATCACGGTAAGATCGAGAATTCGGGTTCCCTTCGCCAGCAGCTTTTTCCGGGTAGTGCCCATACAAATCCCTTGTTTCAACAGGATTGGCGAAATGGCATCGAATGAGTGGAGAGCAGACGCCGGTACTCGAGGAAAGGATAGCAATCCGCATGCCAGAAAGCATGGGTAAGAGAGGCGGGAAAACGCAGAAATAAAACAATGAGTTACGTAATTGTAATCCAAAGAGAGCGGTGTCGCAGACGCGCACGGGCGTTCATTTTAGCGACATTGTCATCCTTTTTTGCCTACCGGGGGACCACCGAATCGGTTTCGCTGTAGGCAAGCCCGTACTTTTTCATCTTGTTGTAGAGGGTGCCGCGGCTGATGCCCAGGGCGGTGGCGGTGCGGCTGACGTTGCCGTTGTACTTGAGCAGGGCCTTGCGGATGAGCACCTGTTCGACGTCGTCGAGCTGCATGGAGCGGACGCCGAGCTGGAGGGGCTGGTTTTCCGGCACCGGTTCCAGTCCGGCCACCTGCAGGGCGTTGGATTCGATCTGCATGGCGCGGCTCATGATCGCCGCCCGCTGCAGGATGGTGTTGAGTTCGCGCACATTTCCGGCGAGGGCATTGCCCCTCAGCATGGTGAGGGCCTCCGGCTGCAGCTCCCGCTCGGGCAGGGCCAGATCTTCGCTGATCTGGCGCAGCAGCACCTGACAAAGGCGGGGCAGGTCGGCCTGGCGCTGCATGAGATTGGGCAGGTGGACCAGGCTGGCACCGATGCGGTTGAAAAGGTTTTCCGCCGCCTCGTCGGGGGCCTCTGTGCTCAGGCCGATGAAGCGGATGCCGGAGCCCGGCACAGCATGGTGCTGTTCCTCGATGAAATGGGCAAGGCGGTTCTGGACGGAAACCGGCAGGGCATGGCTCTGTTCGAGCAGCAGGGTGGCGTCATAGGAGGGTTGCAGCAGGCCGCCGCGGGTGCCGAAGAGTTCGAGCAGGAGGTCGCCGGAGGTCTTGTGGGCGCAGGCGACGCGCAACAGGGGCTGGAAGCGGCGCGGGCTGAGGAAATGGAGCAAACGAGCGAAGTAGGTCTTGCCCACCCCCTCCTCTCCGCAGAAGAGGATATGGCTCTCCTTGCGGGCCAGTTCGCCGACCAGCTGCAGGGTGCGGAGCATCTCCTCGCCGCTGCCGACAACGGGGCCGAGGTCGCGTTCGCGCCGCCAGCCCAGCCGCTGGGCGATGCGGAAGTGGGGGGAGAGGTCGAGCTGCATGGCGCGCTCGAGGGCGAGGGGGACCTCCTCGCTGAGGATCGGCTGCAGGAGATAGTCGGTGGCGCCGAGCCGGATCGCCTGCATGGCGGCGTTGAGGTCGGCCGGGGCGACGATGGCGATGAGGGGTTTGGTCGGGAAATGGTTGACGAATTCCTGCACCATCTCAAAGTGGCGTTTGTCTGCGCTGATGTCGACAATGGCCGCATCGAATGCGGCGATCTGCTGCAGGCAGTAGCGGAATTCCGCTTCGGTGGTACTGCGCACCAGGCGTCCGTTAGCCGCGGCGAGGCTGGCCGCTATGGTGTTCATGGTCTTTTCGCTGGTGGAGAATACAAAAAACCGTCTTAAATCCGCCATGGCAGGTTCCCTTTGCGATTCTCGTCCTTGACTGTTGTCGTTTTTTGATGGAAGCAGGGAAAAACAAATGCAAAAACAGGGCCAGTTACCGGGCCGACAGCGCGGCCGTCCGGTATGTCCCAACTAATTGATTTCATGCAGAGAGGATTCACCCCGTCCGCGATGCAGCGGGCGGATTCCTGTCTTGAGCTGCAACAATGTTCATGAATAAAACACCAGCCCGAAAGCCGGCTCAGCGGGGGCTTTTCTGATGGTGATCCGGCACCCGCCGCAGCAGCCAGGCGCCGACGGCCATGTTGCAGGCGAGGGCGGCGATGGCCGCCTTGTATTTAATGACCGGCCCGAAAGAGGCCAGGGACCAGGTGATGGTGCTCCACAGGATCGGGCCGAGGACAGCCGCTACTTTACCGGAGAGGGCGTAGAGGCCGAAGAACTCTCCGAGTTTCTCCCTCGGCACCAGGGAGATGAGCAGGGGCCGGGCCGAAGTCCAGGTCGAGCCCATGAGCATGCCGATGATGCAACCTGCAATCCAGAAGAGGGTGCGGCTGCCGGTGGCGATCACCCCGGTCAGGGTCACAACCCAGAGCAGAATGACCCAGGTCAGGGTCTTTTTGGGACCGAAGTGATCGGTGAGGATACCGCAGAGGGCGGAGCCGATCACCGCCGAGGGAATGACGATGACGAAGAACTGGTTCGCCTCGGCCAGGGTGAATCCCATCACTGCCTGGGTATAGATGCCCATGTAGATGATGACGGTTTCGATGCTGTCTTCATAGAGCAGCTTGGCGAGCAGAAAGCGTGGCAGGCCGGGGTAGCGCCGGGAATCGACCAGCGACCGGAAGGTCTTGCGGTAGGATTCCCTCAGGCTCCATTTCGGCCGGCCCGGAAGCGCGGCATAGGGCTCTCTGACAAAAATGAAAATGGGTATGGCAAAGAACAAAAAGAGCAGTGCGGTCGGTATAAAGGCGGCGGCGGTGCCTCCCCCGGTCAGGCCGGGGATCCTCAGGCCGTAAAAGTGGCCGTCGACGAAAAGGCCGGCCACGGCGAGGCCGAGGATGGAGCCCATATAACCGATCGCGACGCCGTAGCCCGAAACCCGGCCGATGGTGCGCGGGGTGCTCACGGCGGGGAGCAGGGCGTTATAGAAGACCAGTCCGCCCTGGTAGCTGTAATTGGCGATGACAAAGACCGCCATGACCAGGGGCAGAAGAATATGCAGATCGGTGATATGGTTGCCGAGAAGTCCCAGCACTGCCGTCCCAAGGATGCAGGCCCCTGTGAAGAGGCCGAGGAGAGCCATTTTTCCGCCGCGGTGGTCCGACCAGTCGCCGAGCACCGGCATGGTCAGGGCCACCAGGATCATGGAGAAGGAGTTGACAAAAGAGACGATGAAATCGCTCTGGCCGAGGTTGATAATGATCCAGGTGCCAAAGTAGAGCGAAACTACATTCATCGAATAGGCCGTATTGGCCAGGTCGTAGAGAATCCAGGAGATGGTGGCCGCCAGCCTGGGCCGGCTGCTCCGCTGCACTCCTGAAGAATCCGGCCCGCTCGCCTCCGAGGAGGTCACTGCGCCGCCTGCGCTTCGATCAGCCGGCAGAGCCGGTTGGCCAGACCGCGATAGCTCCTCTGCGCCGGAACCACGATCAGCAGCAGGGCGGTCTGCCCGAAAAGGGTGAGGTAGCGGAAGACGAGCCTCCTGCCGTCGCCATCCTCAAGCACAAGTTCCTTGAGGGGGCTGAGGCCGCTCATCTTTTTGATCACCTTTTTAAACTTGGCCATCAACACCGCGAACTCAACGGCGTGATCCTCCCGGAGCATGCTTGAGTTGGCCACCTGGGAGGCGAGCAGGAGTCCCTCATGGGTGAAGAGATAGATCGCCGCAAATCCGCCGATCTGGACCATCCCCTGCATCTCGCGCCGGGCCGCTTCCTGGAAGGGCAGGGCCTCCTCGTTATCCGCTCTGTTCAGGCCGAAGTGAGCCATTCTTGATCCATCATTTACATTTTATTCAGCAGGAGCTGAATCACGCCGCGCAGGGTTTCGAAGACGGCGAGGCCCTGGACAGCGACGGCCTCGTAATGGGGAACCCTGAGAAAATTCAGGCTTTGTTCCATCTCGTCCACGGAGTCGATCTCCGTCAGATCGCGTTTGTTGTACTGCAGGACCCAGGGGAACTGGGCCAGGGTCTTGCCCTGCTCGATCAGCTTCAGCTCCAGGTCCATCAGGGAATCGAG
Source organism: bacterium (assembly GCA_029554865.1). Taxonomy (GTDB): domain Bacteria; phylum Zhuqueibacterota; class Zhuqueibacteria; order Residuimicrobiales; family Residuimicrobiaceae; genus JAKPUX01. The sequence continues at coordinate 37,422 of JAKPUX010000018.1, forward strand.
ATTGTCCTGACGGCGGGCTGACTGCGAGTCGGCGACGAAGACGATGGCGTCGACGCCGCGCAGGACGATCTTGCGGCTCGATGCGTAGTAGAGCTGCCCCGGGATGGTGTAGAGGTGGAAGCGGGGCTTTTTGCCCTTGATGGCCCCGAGCGCGAGTTCGAAAAAATCGAAATAGAGGGTGCGCTCTTCGGGTGATTTCAGCACCACCAGCCGGCTGCGCAGAGCCGGGTCGAGGTGGGCGTGCAGATATTCGAGATTGGTCGTTTTTCCACCCAGGCCGGGACCGTAGTAGACTATCTTGAAAACGATCTCCTGCCTGAACCAGTCAATATGCATATCATCTTGGCCGCAGCGAGCGGTCGAGCTGCCGCGCGAGCATGTCGCGGAATTCGAAATCGAGGAACTGATGGGTTTGTTCGCCCCCCTGGCGCAGCTCCTGGATGTAGCGGCCGATTTTTTCGACCGTATAATGGGAGAGGACGCGGATGATGCCGAGGGCGACCGATTTGTCAAAGACCACCATAAGAAAATAGTCGGTGCCGACCGCACAGAGATAGAGGCTGCGGGAGGCCCCCTCATGGTAGAGAAACTTGAAGCGTGACTCCTGGCCGATCAGCCGCGACATTTCAGCGGTGGCGGCAAAGTCGCCGGCGGCCAGGGCGGTGAGGGCGGCCAGATCGAGGGTGTCGGCATCGCCGCGATAGACCACCGGATATCCGCTCATGTCGGCGAAAAGGGCCAGGCGCGCCTGTGAACGGCTGAGAAACTCCTCGAGGATGAGGGCGATCTGGTGATAGGCGGTCTGGCTGAGAACCACCCTTCTGCCATTCTTGCGTTGCTGCATTTCCATAGCACAACCAGTCCGTTAATGACCAAACTGAAGCCTCAGGGCGAGCATTTCGGGCAGACGGCGCGTGCGCATCAGCTGCTGCGTCTTCTGCACATCATATTCGACCCTGTGAAATTCGACTATGCCGGTCTGTTGATCATAAAGGGCGAAACAGGCGCGCGGATCGCCATCGCGGGGCTGACCCACACTGCCGACATTGATGATATAGCGGTTCCTCGGGTTGAGCGTAATGCGGCCTTGCCCGGGAAGGGGATAAAATCCTCCCTCCGCCCCGGAGGCAAATCCGCCCGGGGTGTGAGAGTGGCCGATGAAGCAGATCCTCTCCGTAAAAGCGGCGAAGTTGCGCTCCGTATCCGTGATATCGTGCAAATACTCCCAGGCAGGGGGATTGACAGGCGTTGCGTGTACAAAGAAGATGCCATCACGTCGTCCGACGAGCTCGTAACGCCCGAGTCCGGCGCGCGTCTCTTGAGTGATCACCCGTCCGGTCCAGAGGACCGCCCGAAGGGCCAAGTCGTTGAAAAAGAAGGGATTGGTTCGCCCCAAAACTGCGTCATCGTGATTGCCCAGAATGGCGAGCGAAGCCACTTCGGCGATGGCAGCCACACATTCATCCGGCTGTGGGCCATAGCCCACAGCATCTCCCAGGAACACAATCTCATCACAGTGCTCCGCTTTCAGCGTGCGCAGCACCTGCTCGAGGGCCTCCAGATTCCCATGCACATCGGAAAAAATGCCCACGCGCATAGCAACTCCTCAGCAGTTAGTAGAATATAGCATTTGCCCGCGCGGTAATCAAGCATAATTTTGGCTTTTTTATTGCTTCTTTCGGTCAGTTGTGTTAGATTTGAGCGGATCAGCAAGCCCAACAAGGAGACCCCCTATGTCCAGTCCCATTTCCCAGCTGGCCGAATCGATCCGCATGGCCATCGATCTCGAAAAATCGGGCCGTGCCTTTTACCTGCTGGCGGCGGAGAAAACGGCCAATCCCACCGGCAAGACCATCTTTTCCCGCCTCGCCAAGGAGGAGACCCAGCATCTCCTCACCTTCGAGCGCATGCTGGATGATGAAGAGGGTCTTTCCGGCTGGCGCTCCTGGCTGAAGGAATACCCCAACCATCCCCCCCTGCCGGTCTTCGGCGAAAAGGCGGAAAAATCGATCAAGGAGGGCTCGATGGATGAACTCCAGGCCCTGCGCGTGGCGATGAAACAGGAGCGCGAGGCCATGGAGTATTACGGCCGCATCGCGGAGAGCAGCGACAACGAGGCGGTCGCCGGGATCTTTTCCTTTGTGCGCGAGCAGGAGGTCTATCACCACGACCTCCTCCAGGCTGAATACGACTCGATCACCCAGTCCGGCTTCTGGTTCGATAACGCCGAATTCCGCATGGACGGCAAATTCTGATCACCGGCCACCGGGGGGCGCACGCAAGGCAACGAAGGATACTCTGATTTCATGGCGGACAAGACTCCCCTCATTCTCGACCCTTTTCAACATGACGCGGCGGTGCGCCACTTTCTCGGCCATTTCGGGCTGGCGCCCCGCACGCCGGACCGTCCCTTCCTCGAAAGAATCCTCGCCAGCTTCGCCCGGCTCCCCTACGAGAACATCAGCAAGATCATCAAGCTGAACCGCCATTTTCTCGACATCGAACGGATCCGCCTGCCCGAGGAGGTGATGGAGGGGTATGTGCGCCACAACCTCGGCGGCACCTGCTTTTCCCTCTCCTACTTTCTGCAGAGCATCCTCCTCCAGCTCGGCTTCAGCTCCTGGATCTTCATGGCCGACATGGGGGCGCGCCCCAACGTCCACTGCGCCCTCCTCGTCCAGCTCGAGGGCAGCAGGCTGCTCGCCGATCCCGGCTATCTGCTCAGCCGCGCCATGGAGATCCACCCCGACCGTTCGCGCCTCTACGAAACCCCGCACACCGGCGTGGAGATCAAATTCGACCGCACCCGCGAGCGTTACGGCCTTTACACCTTTGACCGGCAGGTGAAAAAGCTGCGCTATACCTTCAGCGACCGTCCGATACCGCCGGCGGAGTTTCTCCAGCACTGGCTCGCCTCATTCTACCAGGGCATGATGCACAACATCTGCCTGACCCAGCTGCGGCCGGAGGGATTGATCTACATGCACGGGGATTACCTGCAGATCGCCACCCCGGAGGGGCGGCACAAGCGCCGTCTCAAGCAGGAGTATCCCCGGGTGGTCTCGGAACTTTTCGCCATCGCGCCGGAGTGGATCGAGCGAGCGCAGCTCGCCCTGGTCGAGAATATGGATATGGAAAA
>JAKPUX010000026.1 GCA_029554865.1 bacterium
GGTCAGGTCTCCCTGGCCTACACCTGGAGCTCCGACCCGGTCACTGCCGAATACACCATGCCCTATGTCCGCTACAAGGACATCACCGGCGACAAGACCACCGACGTCAAGGCCAACTATGGCAACGCCAGCATCGGCGTCATGCCCGACGGCCGCCATATGATCTTCGCCAACAGCTATCACATCCCCTGGGTCACCTACGGCGGATGGGGCGCGGGCGCGGTCCTCTTTGAGGAATCCGGCGTCGGCACCGCACAGTTCGACTCCCTCTACTGGTTCGATGAAAACCCCATCGCCGGCCCCAACAACGTCCTCAACACCGGCATGGACGTCACCGATGACGGCGCCATCCACCTCATCCTCTATGACGGCTGGGGCGATGCCATCCTCTACAAGGGCTCCCAGGACGGCGGCTTCACCTTCTCGCAAGTGGCCATCTTCGGCTACGAACGCGAAGGCTTCCCCTCCGTCGACCTCCATCCCTTCGGCGATGACGGCGACGTCTACGGCGGCGCAGTCGCCGGCTTCACCGGCGGCAAGGTCGGTGCGGTCGTCAGCGATCAGGCTGCCGATGTCTACTTTATGGAATCCCTCGACTACGGCCAGACCTGGCCCGACAGCGCCAGCGTCGTCGAGATCCTCGGCGTCACCCCCCTGGTCGATGCCGGCGATCCCAACAACCTCCGCGCCGGCATGTACAATGACATCGTCTACGACAAGGACGGCAACGCCCACGTCGTCTTCGATGCCAGCTACTATCTGGATTTCACCGCCGCCAAGGCCCGCACTCCCTATCCCGGCTACGGCTCGGTCAATCCCTACCTGGTCGATTATCCCTCCATCATCGGCCACTGGAGCCCGGCCACCGGCATGACCACCGTCGTCACCGCGGCTCCCGGCAAGGACCTGGATGACCTCTATTACCTCATGCCCGGCCGCGGACGTCCCGCCCTGGCCTGCTTCCCGACAGTCGCTGTCGATGACGCCAACGGCGTCTATGTCGCCTACAACCTCTTCAGCGAAAAGTGGGGCACCTGGTCCACCCCCGAGAACGATCCTGTCCAGAACGGCAAGATCCACTTCATCGGCAAGGGCGAGATCTGCGTCGTCGGTTCCAAGGATGGCGGCGCCAAGTGGGGCGAGCCGGTCAACATCACCGAAACCCCGACCTTTGATGAGCGCAACGTTGTTCTCAACAAGAAGGTTGTCGATGGCAAGCTGCACATGGTCTACTTTGGCGATCAGGGAGCCGGCTGGGAGTATATCAACTACCTCAGCAATCCCTACCTCTCCGGAGTCTACTACCTGGCACTGCCTGTGAGCGGCATCCCGACGGGTGTCAAGGATCGTCCGGTCGAAGTGGTTGAGAGCTATGAGCTGGCTCAGAACTACCCGAACCCCTTCAACCCGACCACCACGATCGATTTCAGCGTGCCCAAGGCCTCTCAGGTCAAGCTGACGGTCTACAACATGCTGGGTCAGAAGGTCAAGACGCTGGTCGACCAGTCGATGACCGCCGGCAAGCACTCGATCAAGTGGAACGGTACGGATGAAAGCGGCAACATGGTCACGAGCGGCATGTACATCTACCGCATCGAAGGCCAGTTTGGCGTCAAGAGCCACAAACTGATGTTCCTGAAATAACGCGGCGCTTTTCGGCCCGAAAGGGATGGACCATCCGGTCCATCCCTTTTTTTTATGACGCCGCCGCGCTTTTTCCCTTGCCGCTGATGCGCAAATTTCCTAAAATGGGAGAGCCAAACAGGAGAGGATGCCATGAGGAGAATTGGAGCGCTGTTGCTGCTGGTGATCGCCGGACTTTCGGGTTGTTCCCGGCAGATGCCCCCCGGCCGGGTCGCCGCCTGGCTGCCTGACCAGCCGCAGGCGGGCGGGGAGATCACCCTCTTTTACAATCCGGCCGTGCCCGGGGCGGTGCTGGTGAATGAAACAGGACTCACTGCAGAGATGCTGATCATGCGCACCTCCGAACCCCCGATCCTGACAGAGCTGCCGATGACCCAAAAAGACGGGGTCTGGCGGACTCACCACCTCCTGCCGGCCGAGGGCCAATTCTTCCTGCTCCGCTTCGCCGCCAACGGCAAAACAGATGACAACAGCGGCCGCTGCTGGGAAGGCATCCTCCACGGCCGTGAGATGCGCCCCCTGCGCGGCGCTCATCTTCAGAAAAGCCTCCTGCTGCAGCAGGGAGGTGCCGGAGGTTTTCCTTTCCGGCAGTCGTTGAGCGAGGCGGAAACCGAACTGGAGGCGGAACTGGCGCTCTATCCCGACAACCTCAATGCGAAAACCGCACTGTGGGATCTGCTGCTGCGCCGTTCGCCCCTCGCATCGACCAAAGAACGTGTGCGTAATGAGCTGCGCCAGATCTACGAAAACGCCGGCGGCGACGAGGAGACCCTGGCGGCCCTCCTCCCCTTTTTCTTTCGCACCGGCCAGGAGTACGCCGCCCGCCAGATCATCGCCGAGTCGGTCACCCTGCTGCCGCGCGGACCCGTCGCTGCAGCGGCGCGGCGCTGGGAGATCGAACGGGAGCAGGATCCAATAAAAAAGGCCTCGATGATCGAGGCCTATAACAAAGAGTTTCCACAGCAAGGTCTGTGGCGGCAATTGCCCTAGCAGGGGGCTGCCGCGTCAAAACAGGGCCGGCGCCTGCTCAGGGCAGCAAAATCCGGCCGCGGCTGCGCTCCCCTGGATCATCCCCGGCCGCCAGCGGCCGCATCACAAACTTGTGGCTGTATTTCTTCTCCTGCAGCAGGTACTGCTTGTGCGGCCATGCCCCCCACGCGTTATCCCCGCCCACCCCCATCTG
>JAKPUX010000196.1 GCA_029554865.1 bacterium
GGGTGGTGCGGATTTCAGCGAGTTCGGGAACGTCCCAGAACGGGGCTTGGCTCTGCTCTTCGTAGCCCTCGAGATGGGCGAAACGGGTAAAGCCGCTCAGGTAAAAGCCGTTGCGGGTGTTGCCGAGGAAATAGCGGTAATGGCAGTCGAGGGTAATTTCATGCATGCTTTGCGCATCCCCCGGATTAGCGTAATAGAAGGGAAAGGCGATTTCGGCATTTCGGTCGACATCGAAGAGGGAGAAGCCGCCGCTGAGGGTGACATCCTCCTCGATGACCAGGGCGCGGATGAAATTGAATTCCACACCGAACCTTTTGCCGGCCAGGGGCTCGTTCCTGATCTCCCGGTAGATCTGTTTTTGCAGCTGGTAGACCGAATCGATTTTAGCCTCGGTCGAAAGCGTGTCTCCCGGCTGTTCCTGGGCATGGACAACGTCCATACCCAGGCCGATGACCAGCAAGGCTGGAAAAGCAAGCGTGGAAATCCTCATATTACCTCCTGGCAGAAAATTCCACACTGTTATACGCCGCCGCTGCCAAAAAGTTTATCTCTGAACGATCAGTGCGCCATGCCTGTGGCCGGACCCTTGCTCTCTTTGGTCCAGGAGAGGCCGAAAAATATGGCGGCCAGGCAGAGATAGGCGAGGGCGAACTGATACGGCACCTGCTGGGCGGTGCCGCTGAGCTGCCAGGGCAGATACATCGAGCCGTCGGGCATGGCGGAATGGATGATCCCGAAATAGCTGAAAAGGGCCAGGATGAGCAGATAGAGGGCCGAGATCTTGAGGCGGCGGTCGATGAGCTCGGCGAGAAAAGCCCCCCAGAGCATGGCGGTGACGATAAAGCCATTGCCGAGGGCGGTGATGACCTGCAGCTCCGGCAGGGCCTTGCCAGGGGTGTTCATGAGTTCGTGGAATTTTTCCGCAGGGATCGGCTCCGGGGTGCCCATCTTGATCGCCAGCAGGCGCAGGACGGTCGGGAAAAAAGCAAAGGCGACGGCCGGGGCGTGGCGTTTGGGCACCGCCTGGAAGGCCTGGGCGATGATGTCGAAGGCGACAAAGACCAGGATCGGGGCGAGGACCGCGCGCGGGATAAGCTCGATGATGAAGGAGACATACCCGAGCATGCCGCCGAGGCCGACGAAGATGCCGGTGAGCAGGGTGTAGCCGGCGCGCGAGCCCATGTTCTTGTAGGCGGGCTGGCCGATGTAGGGGGTTGACTGGGCGACGCCGCCGCACAGCCCCGCCACCAGGGTGGCCACCGCCTCGGTCAGAAGGATGCTGCGGGTGTTGTAATCATCGCCGGCGACGCGGGCGCTCTCGGTGACATTGATGCCGCCGACCACGGTGAGGATGCCGAAGGGGATGGCCAGGGGCAGATATTTCACCGCCGGGGCGAGTCCCTTGAGAAAGTCGAAGGTCGGCAGGGGCAGCCCGAGATGGAAGTCGAGGGGCGGGAGGCCGGCATAGGTGCCGCCGGCGAGGCCGAGGGGCCCGAGCAGGTAGTAGACAGCGGTGCCAATCAGCACCGAGGCAAGGACGCCCGGGAATTTGCCCGGCAGGGGAATGCCGGCGACCAGGGTGTAGAAAATAAGGCCGAGGGCGATGAGGCCGACCACCGGCATGCCGAAGATGTCGATCAGGGGGGTGACGCCGATCAAACCCAGACCGATGCCGGCCAGGGAGCCGAGCAGGCCGGCCTGAGGGACGATCTTTTGCACCCATCTGCCCAGAAATGAAAAGATCAGTTTGACTACGCCCATGAAGATCATCGTCGCCATGCCGATGTACCAGGTCATCATGGCAGCGTCGCGTTCGGAAAGACCTTCGTTCTTCAGGCCGATGAAGGCCGGGCCGAGCACCACCAGGGCGATGCCGATGGTCGAGGGGGTGTCGAGGCCGAGGGGCATGGCGGTGACATCGCTTTTGCCGCTCTTTTTGGCGAGGCGAAAGGCCATCCAGGTGTAGACCAGGTCGCCGAAGAGGACGCCGAAGGCCGTGCCCGGCAGCATGCGGGTATAGACGATGTCGGCGGGATATTTAAAAACAAAGATCAATATGCCGGCGAGGAATGAAAGCACCGTCAGGTTGTCGAACATGAGGCCGAAAAAGCCGTTGATATCCCCGGAGACGAACCAGCGGTAGCGGGGTGTTTCATTCTTGGTCATGGATCCTCCCTCGTTGTCAATGGGTCAGGATGCCGGCGATGGCGGCGGTCATCCAGGTGGCGATGGTGCCGCCCAGCACCGATTTGAGGCCGAGCCGGGCGATGTCGCTGCGGCGGTTCTCCATCAGGGGGCTGAGGCCGCCGATCTGGATGGCGACCGAGGCGAAATTGGCAAAGCCGCACAGGGCGTAGGTGGCGATGACGATTGATTTGGTCGAGAGCTGGCCGGCGGCGATGACATCGGACATCTTGAGATAGGCGACGAATTCATTGACCGCCAGTTTGATCCCCATCAGGCTGCCGACATCGAGGGCCTCTTTCCAGGGGACGCCGATGATCCAGGCGATGAACTGGAAGACGAGGCCGAAGAGCAGCTCGAGGTTGAGGGGCTTGTTAAAGTGCATCATAAGAAAACTGTTGAGTCCGGTGGAGCTGCCGATGAAGCCGAGCAGGGCGTTGATGAGGGCGATCAGGGCGATGAAGGCGATGAGCATGCCGCCGACGTTGAGGGCAAGCCGCAGCCCGTCGCCGGCTCCGCCTGCAGCCGCTTCGATGACGTTGCCGCTGTTCTTCTCCACCTTGAGGCGTACCGTGCCCCTGGTCATCGGTTCCCCGGTCTCGGGGACGAGCATCTTGGCCACCACCATGGTGGCGGGAAAGGCCATAATCGAGGCGGCGAGCAGGTGGCCGGCGAAGAAAAGCTGGGACTGGTCGACCGGCACCCCTTGCGCCTTGGCCATGGCAATGCCGAGCATCTGCATGTAGGCCCCCAGCACCCCTCCGGAGATGTGGGCCATGCCGCTGGCCATGATGGTATAGAGCTCCGACTCGGTCAGGGTCGAAAGATAGGGGCGGATCACCAGGGGCGCCTCGGTCTGGCCTAAAAAGGTATTGGCGGCCACATCGAGGGTCTCGGCCCCGCTGGTGCGCATGAAGCGCTGCATCACCCAGGCCATGCCCTTGACGATCCACTGCATGATGCCGAGGTGGTAGAGGACGGCCATAAAGGCGGCGAAGAAGATGATCGTCGGCAGCACCTGAAAGGCAAAGATCACCCCAAGGCTGCCCTCGCCGCTGCCCCTGCCGAGGGGCCCGAAGACGAATTGGGCGCCGTCGGCCGCAAAGCTGAAGAGGGCGACGAAGAGGCCGCTGAGCCAGGCGAAAACAGCCCGGCCGGCTGCGGTCTTGAGCACCAGAAAGGCGAAGGCGAATTGCAGGGCGATGCCGATCAGGACCAGCTTCCAGTCGATGGCTTTTTTATGGGTGGAAAAGAGAAAGGCGAGGAGGGTGACGAAGAGCAGGCCCAACAGGCCGTGCAGGATCGGGATCATGGCGATGGCGCTCCTTGGCTGGCGGTTAAGGGATTCGCATGCGCCACAATATAGAAAATATTTTGCAGGGATGCAAAAAGTTTTCCCGGCATCGGGCAGGAAGTATGGCTGGAACGGCCGGAATTACTGCGGGGGTGAAGAGGCTGGACCGATGCGGCGGGTGTGCCAGGCCGTGCCGTCCCACTCATCGATGACCTCCAGCCGGGCGCGGTCGGCTGGAGCAAAGTCGCGGCCAAAAATATCGCGGAAGCGGGCAAGGAAACGGTCGGGGGGATCGTTGAGGGCGATCGGTTCCAGGGTGGTGGAAAATAAATAGCCGTACATTCTAAAGTTCAGAATGCTCTCATTCGATTCCTTGACCATGCCCGAATTGGCGATATCGGCGCGCAGATTTTCACCGAAGGACTCGATACGCCCCACAACATCACGGTAGGCGCCGGGTTCCCAGAAAGGGGAGGGGGGAAAGCGGAAGAGGCGGAGGTGGCGGGCGGGTGCCATCTCCTCCAGGGTGTATGCCGGCTTGCTTTGCGGCGAGGCCCCCTGCATCTCATCGGTATCGAATACAGCCAGCCGGGCCTGTCCATCCTCATTGCCGTAGAGTCCGGCGATGATCTCCATGCGGCCATCGCCGTTGAGGTCGTGGACCGCGCAGACCGGTATATGGCCTGAATTCCAGTAGGAGCCGCGCACCCGGCCCTGGCTGTCGATCAGCACCAGTCTGGAGGCGAAATCGTGGATGGAGCCGATGCTGAAGAGGAGCATTTTAGGCTGTCCGGCCCGAATTCGCACGCTGAGGATCGGGCTGAAGTAGAAATGGTCCCTGATTCTCGTTCCGCTCCTGGTCTCCATGGGCTTGCCCAGTTTGAGGGGCGGCCAAAGGGCTCGTCCCCGGCTGTCAAAGCTGTGCAGGATTCCGCACTCTTCAGGAAAGGCAGAAACATTGATGCCGAAGAAGACCTCACGCCGGCCGTCGTCGTCCAGATCATCGATGAGCAGCTGCACGATCCGGGTGAAATCTCGATCGCCGGTGGGCAGGGTGAATCCCAGCGGGTGCGACCAGAGCCGCTCTCCGGACTGGTTCTTGAAGATGATCTCCTTTTCAGAGAGTTCGGCGAGGGCCGGCTGGCGGTCGCGCCACCACTGCAGGGCCGGCACAGTGGCAAGGAGCAGCCCCAATGCCGCGGCGGCGGCGATGCCGGCGATGAAGGATTTATGCCGGGTACGGCGCAGGGCGGCCAGGGCGCGCCGGGGCGCACCCGGTTTGCGATCCGCGATCAGGTTGCGGTCCTGGAGGGCCTGCTGCAGGGTCTCAATCGGCTGCAGGAGCAGTCGACGGCGGGGATAGCGCTGCTCGAGCGTTGACAATAGGGGCCAGGCCTCGGCTATATTGGCCGCCGGCAGGAAGAGGCGCTCGGCCGGGGAGAAAAAGGCGGCGCGGATCTTGGCGGCCAGAGTGGGGCTGTCGACGGCGGTGACTTTGCCGTTTGGGCTGATACCGCCGGTGACCGCTGCGGAGGCGGCGAGGCGCACGACCTCGGTGCGGTAGTGGCGGTTGCGGCTGGTGACCCAGGCCAGCAGGGCAGCCGCCAGACCGAGGGAGGAACCGCTCACCTCCGCCGTTTTTTCCGGCAAGGAATAATGCACCTGATAAAAACGCCGTGCTGTGCCCGGGGACATGTGGGCCCGCGCTGCCAGCAGGCCATCCTGGAGGGTCCAGTACAGGGCCTGGCGTCCAAAGGTGGCCTGATTGTTGATCAGGGCATGATCCTCTTCGGCGTCGGAGGGGCGTTCGCGAGCCTCGGCATGCAGGGGCAGGATGACGCCCACGGGCGAGCCGCCGGGATCGGTGAGGGTGCTCTCGTCGATGAGCAGGACCCTGAGTTCGTGGGCGGAAACGGCAAAAGTCTGCGCCACCCAGGCCTGCAGCCCTGCCAGCAGTTCTTCCCTGAGCGGTGAGGGGGCCTGGCCGGCCACCAGGCGGGCGGCATCCAGTCGCGAAAGCGTTCCGACCGTCTCATCCAGGCGGTTGAGGCCGAGCAGACGGGCGGCAAGCTGATGGTCGGCGGCGTAAAGGGCGTGCAGGATGGCGGCCAGGCGGATGGTGCGTTCTGCGGCGTCGATGTCATGGGCATCATCCGGAATGAACGATTTGAAGCGGACCGCCACATCAAGCCAGCGGTGCAGCTCCTCGGGGTCGCGGTTGCAGCCGGTCACACCCTGCGCCAAAGGCAGGAGGAAAGGGCTGAACTGCAGGAAATAGGAGCGCAGGGAAGCCAGATCTCCAAATCCGGCGGCGGAGAGGAAAAATGAGAAGAAACGGCTGCGTTTGCTCTCGAGGGAAGCATCGCTGTGCAGGTGTCCGGCGAGCTGGAGCGCACGGGTCTCGAGCTCGAGCAGGGAGGGGGTGCGGTTTGCGGGCATGTCAGTAGATATGAATTTTCAGCATCTCTTCGTCCGGCTCGACCAGCAGCAGGGCAACGCCCTTGTGGGTCTTGACCGGGAGAATGCGTTTGCTGGTGATGCCGACGATATCCAGTTCATCTGCTTCAGGTATGGATGCTCCACCTGACCGGGTGATAATATAGCGGATGCCCTGCGGCTGGCGGTCGATGGTCAGATCTATCTCCGCCCGGGGCGGGCCAGGCAGAATCAGCTGCTGCTTATCGTCTCCGGCAGCAGATAAAGAGGTGGTTCGGGAGAGGTCATAGACGCCGCGCGGCGTGGTGATCTCCATTTTTTCAAAGCTCCGTTCCGGCTGTTCCCCGAACTCGATGCAGCCCTGACGGTCCGAGTAACCGGTCAGGCAGCCGTCATCGAGCGTCACTTTGAGACCTTCGGTGGTCCGGTCCGATTCGGCGATGAGATAGAGGGTGAGGTGGCGGGTGCAGCGATGATAGAGCAGCCGGCCGATGAGGCCCGCTTCAGCATTGGCAAAACTGGAGACGAGATAGGGATCGTCTGGCTGCTCCCCCTTGGCAGCCAGACGTGGAGAAGAGGAAACTCCCCTTGTGCCGGTCTGCAGCGGTTGCAGCCTTATGGTCCGAGCAGCTGCTGAAGCCGGGCTCTGCGGGAAGGCAAGCGAGTAGGCGGATAAGGAGGAGAGCAGGGCTTGGTGCAGAATGGAGAACGCCAGATAGCGTTCGCGGCAGCGGTCACAATGAAAGAGGTGCCCCCACTCTCTTGCATGGGCAGCGGGCTCCCCCCAGACCATTCTTTCGAGCTCTTTTTCGGAAAAACATGCCATGCTTTCAACCTTTTCGCGGATCTCTTGCACCCCTTAATAGGTGCATCGGCCCGGTTTTCAGAAATATTGATCGATTTTTTTCTGCATTTTTTGCCTGAAAATGCGCAGCAGATAATCAAAGATGGTGAAGATCTTTTGCGGATTGGTCATGGGCAGCCCCTCGGGCCAGTGCGCAGTAACCAGGGCGCGATCGCCGCTCTCCGCGTCTTTCTCGAGTTGACTGCGGCTGCGCGCGACCAGGGCGGAATAGAGGGCCAGTCCTTCAGCCGGGGTGATTTTTCCGCTGCGGAGATAGTTTTCAATCACCTCTGTGCGAATCTGCGCCAGGGTTTCTTCCATGAGCCGGTCGTAGGCGGCCCATTCGGGCTGCTCCTCCGGCGGGACATAGGGGGTGCTTTGGGCGGCCGTCCGCCGGTGGGTGCGGATAATATGGGTGATGTCGGCTACTGCGATCCAGACCGGCCGGCTGCTGCGCGCGGCCAGTTCATCAAAGAGGGTGGCCAGGAGGGGTCCGATCTGCCGGTGGTCAAGCAGCAGGCGGCCCAGAACTGCGGTGAGCGTCTGTGAATCCGGCTGGTAACAGCCCGAAGAGGAGGACGTGCGGGTTAGAATATACCAGCCGCCGATCTCTCGCTTCAGGATCAGGCCCGGTTCTTTTTTGACGGCCATGATAACGTTGCGCCATAATTTCGCCCCCTCGGGGTCGCGTTGACGGAAGAGGCGGGTGGCTTGCTGCGTGGTCAAACGGGTGAGGAGGCGGATCAGGGCGCTGTAGATCTCTGCTGCAGGGCGGCCGGCGTCGAAAAGCGGTGCGAAATAGGCGGCCAGGCGGGGAAAATGGCACGGTGCGCTCTGCTGAAAGAGTTCAGCGATGCAGTCGGCCGCCAGGAGTTCATATTCCACCTCACGGCCGGTATCGCGCAGATGCTTGCCGCGGCGCTCGAGCAGGCGCAGATGGGCGGCGCTCAGGGCCTGGGCCGCGCGAATCACCTCATCAGCCTCCTGCCGGGAGGCTTGACCGGCGCAGACACGCTCCAGTTTGCTGATCAATAGAACAAAGCGGTCATCCTGGCTCGCCATCGGGTCCTTGCGGGTGAGAGAAAGCATTGTCAGCCGGTTCCGCGCCACTGCCCCCGGGCGGCCCTTCGTCTTCGTAATATAGGCTTTTCAACGAAAAAACAAAAAGAATTTTGTATTTCGTCGGTGACTTTCAGGAAGGACGCCGGTCCAGCAGGGGAGTGGAAAGAAGCGGCGTGGAGAGAGCAATCTGATTTATCTTCTTGACTTTTAGCCCTGATTTCTCAATATTCATGCAGGAGCTAACCCCTTGGAATCCGGAAAGGAAAAACGGGATGGAAGCAAATCCGCAAACCCTGGAAGATATACTGTTGAGCCTGGCGCGCGAATGGCGGATGCTTGGCTTTGCCATGATCGTGATCACCCTGGTCAGCCTGATCATCTGCCATTTGCTGCAGAAATCGAACAAGCCGCTCTGGGCGCACCGTTTCATGAGCCTGCCCATATTTCTGACCATGATCCCCGGCATTTTCTACTGCGTTATCCTGGCCTACCTGCTCATTTTTGCGCGGGCCAATCTGCTGCAGCTGCCGTTCTTCACCTATCTGCCGCCACTATGGATGGCGATTTCGCTCTACCTCTACCGCCAGATGGTGGATTTTGACTATGTGCCGGGATTCACCCGTATGAGCGGACTGGCCCTCTTCATGACGGTCGTCTTTGCAGCCGCTTTTTTTCTGGCGCGGCTGCGGATCATCGCCGTTTTCTGGCTTTCTCCCATCTGGCTCTTTCCGATTGTTATCCTCATTTATCTTGGTTGGCGGTTGGCGGTGCGGAGGATGCTGGTAAAGGAGTGAGCGGGAGGGTAATCCATGACCACGCCAGGCCCGCTTCCAGCCAATCTGGTCCGCAGCAATTAAAAAGAGCGGCATCCCGTCAGGGATGCCGCTCTTTTTATTAAGCCGCCCTCGTCCTATTCGGGCAGCCGATAGGGCAGATATTTCGGTTCCCACATGGCATTCATCACCATCTGCAGGAGTTTTTCATCGTCGGCACGGACGCCGAGGCCGCTGCGGCGCGCCTCCTTCGCCACTGCCAGGGCCACCTGGGCGGAGACGTAGCGGATTTTGTCGATCCGCGGCAGCATGCGCCCGCCCTTCAGCTCCTCCTCCGAGAGCAGATCGCTCAGGGCCTGGGATGCGGCCATGAACATCTCATTGGTCACCTTGGGGGTGCCGCAAATCAGGGCGCCGAGTCCGACGCCCGGAAAGATGTAGAGGTTGTTGCACTGGGAGATGACCTTCTCGGCGCCGTTGACGTTGAGGGGTTTGAAGGGGCTGCCGGTGGCGATGAGGCAGTGGGGACCGGCGCCGGCGACCGCCTGTTCGGGAGTGCACTCGGCCTTGACGGTAGGATTGGAGAGGGGCATGATCATCGCCTGGGGATCATTGGCACCCATGGCCTTGAGAACCTCCTCGTTAAAGGCGCCGCTCTGGCCGGTGACGCCGAAGAGCACCGTGGCTTTGGCGTTCCTGATGGTTTCGAGCAGGGTGATGTGGCTGCGATCGGCCACATGCCAGTTCGCGACAAAGGCGGGATCCTTGGCGAACATCTGCTGCTCATCGCTCATGGGCATGCCCTTGAGGAGCAGTCCATCCTTGTCGATGCCAAAGATATGGTTGGCCGCCTCCTCGCGGCTCAGCCCCTCCATCATCAGGCCGGTGCAGATCTGGCGGGCGATGCCGAGGCCCGCCTGTCCCTGCCCGAACATGACAAAGCGCTGATCGCCCAGTTTTTGCTTCTTGATTTTCATCGCCGAGAGCAGCACGGCGGTGGCCACGGAGCCGGTACCCTGGATGTCATCATTGAAGGAGCAGATGCGTTCCCTGTAGCGCTCGAGCATGCGGAAGGCATTGCCCTTGCCGAAATCCTCCCACTGCAGCAGGGCATGCGGAAAATGGCGGCGGACGGCGTTGACGAACTGCTCGATGATGGCGTCGTAGGCATCGCCGGTGAGGCGGTTATGACGCCAGCCGATGTACAGGGGATCGGCGAGCAGACTTTCGTTATTGGTGCCGACGTCGATCTGGATCGGCAGGCAGTAGGCGGGATGGAGCCCGGCGGCGGCGACGTAGAGGCTGATCTTGCCGATGGGAATGCCCATGCCGTTGCTGCCGAGGTCGCCCAGTCCGAGAATGCGCTCGCCATCGGTGACCACGATCAGGGAGATGTTGGAGAAGGGGGCGTTGCGGAAGATGTCATCGACGCGGTGGATGTTGTTGGCGGTGATATAGAGGCCGCGGCGACGGCGGAAGAGGTGGCTGAACTGCTGGCAGGCTTTGCCAACAGTCGGGGTGTACACTATAGGCAGCATTTCTTCGAGATGATCGAGAATGAGGGAGTAGCAGAGGGTCTCATTCCGGTCGAGCAGGGAGAGCATAAAGATGTACTTTTCGAGTTCATCCGGCTTGGCGCAAAAGCTTTCATAGGTCTTTTGTTTCTGCAGCGTGAGCGAGGATACCGCCTCGGGCAGCAGGCCGCAGAGGCCCAGGCTCTGGCGCTCATCCTCGGGAAAAGCGGTTCCCTTGTTATAGATGGGGTGTTCGGTGAGGAGTTCTCCTTGGAAAGGGACTTCTATGTACTCTTCGCCGCTGAACCGGTCGGTTCGCTTCTCATAGGTCAGCATAGCCTCTCCCTTCGATATGGATAAAATTCATACTGGGCTTTGGTGTACCCTCTACAAGATAGCAAATCCAATTCTATCTGTCAAGCTGAACCTGCACCAGAGAGGGAATTATCTCCTTGCCGGTTTGATGATCATTGTTTAACTTGCTGAATGGGGATTGCATTGTGTGAGGAAGAAAGCGATGACCGCGACCATTCTGCGCCTGATGCGGGTTGAAGATCTGCCGGGGGTGAACGCCCTGCTGATCCGGGCCTTTTCGACCGCGCGTCGGGATGAGGGCTTTAGCTGTCCGGCGCTGGCGCTTTGCCGCATGGAATTTTTACGCTTTTATCAGCAGGATACCCCCGGGAGCTGCTGGGTGGCAGAGGCAGAGGGGAGGCTCTGCGGTGTGGTCTTTGGGCATGGCTGGGGGCGGGCAGGCTGGATCGGCCCCCTGGCGGTATCTCCGGAGTGTCAGAAAAGGGGCCTGGGCCGGGCGTTGCTGGAACGCTGCACGGATGAGCTGCGCGGGCTGGGTTGCAGGCTGGTCGGTCTGGAGACGGATCCCGCAAGCCTCAACAATCTCGCCTTCTACAGCGTACTCGGCTGCACCCCCGGGCCCCTTCTGGTCGATCTGGTGCATGAGATCGAACCGGGCTGGGTGGTGGAGACCGAGCCGCTTCTCATCAGCTATGGCCAGGAACCTGCTCCCTTTGAAAGCCATCTGCCGGCCTTTCTGGAGGCCAATGGGGTCGAAGCGGATTATCTGCACCTCGCCCGGCTGCTGCAGCAGCATCGTTTCGGGGAGTCCTGGCTGGAGATGGAAGGGGATCAAGTGCGCCTGTTCGCTGCGTTGCAGATAATTCCGGTTTCAGTGCAGGAGAGGGCAGGGGTGGGGCGGATCATGGCGGTGGTGGGACCCGGCGGGACCGGGGCTGACAGGCTGGAAGCATTTATACACTCGGCCGCCGCCAGGTCAGGCTGCTCCCATGTGGTGGTTCGCCTCTCCACCTGGCAGATGGGACTCCTTGCCGCCCTGCTGCGTCGGGGCTGGCGCCTGATCAACTCCCATCTGCGCTTTTACATCACCGGCGGCGAAAAGCGCGGGAATGGGGGAATGCATCTCAATAAGTGGGATTAGCCCCCTTTTCAGCACAGTTTTCTGTTGCATAAAACGTCAATTCTTCTTAATTTGGCAGGCTATGAGTACAGGTTATTACCAAACAGGGAGAAGAGATGGGAAATGCCATTGAGGTGACAGACGCGACCTTCGCAAAAGAGGTACTGGAATCCAGTGTGCCTGTGCTGGTCGATTTCTGGGCGGTATGGTGCGGACCCTGTAAAATGATCGCACCGGTGGTGGAGGAGGTGGCTGCGGCCAAGGCGGGAAAAATGAAGGCCGGCAAGATTGATGTGGATAAAAATCATCAAGTTGCGACCAGATATGGCATTCGCAGCATTCCCACCCTGCTGCTCTTCAAGAACGGGCAGGTGGTGGAGCAGATCGTCGGGGCGGTTTCGAAAGCGGCGCTTTTGAGCAAACTCGAACCCCATCTCTAAAATGCGCGTTATGGAAAATACCTATGCACTCATCATGGCCGGAGGTGTGGGAGCCCGCTTCTGGCCAAAGAGTCGCAAGTCCCTGCCCAAGCAGTATCTCACCCTGGTGGGCAAGGAGACTCTGATTCAGGCGGTCAGCCGCCGGCTGCAGGTGATCATCCCGGTCGACAGAATTTATGTCGTCTCCACCAAGAATCAGATTCCTCTTATCCACGCGCAGATGCCCTGGCTCCCCCCCTCACAGCTGGTCATTGAACCCTTCGGCAAGAACACCGCCCCTTGCATCGGGTTGGCGGCCCTTCATCTGATACGGCACGATCCGGAGGCCGTGATGATGGTTCTGCCCTCCGACCATCTCATCACGGATACGGAAAAGTTTGCCCAGATCCTCCGCGAGGCGGTCGATCTGGTCAAGGGCAATCCTGAGGCCCTGGCCACCATCGGCATCGAGCCGACCTATCCGGCGACGGGGTATGGCTATATCCAGCGCGGTGCCGCGCTCGACCTGCCCTCCGGCAAGGCCTTCCGGGTTCGGGCTTTCGCCGAAAAACCTACCCATGAGGTGGCCGAGCAGTTTTTTTCGACCGGTGAGTTCCTCTGGAACAGCGGCATCTTTATCTGGCGGGCGGCTACCATTCTCCACCTCATTGAGGATTTGATGCCCGATCTGGCGGCCGGCCTGCGGGAGATCGATCAGGCCATTGGCACCCCGAAGGAGGCGGAGATCACCGAGCGGGTCTACAAACAGATCCACAGCGACTCGATCGATTATGGCATCATGGAACACGCCAGCAACGTCATGGTGCTCGAAGGCAATTTTGGCTGGAGTGACGTCGGCAGCTGGCAGGAGGTCTACAAGATCTCCCCTCACGACGAGAACGGCAACATCCTGGTCAATGACCCGATTGTCAAGGAGTGCCGGAACTGTTATATCGAAGCGGGCGGGCGTGTGGTCGCCGTGATTGGCGCCGAGGATCTCATTGTGGTTGACACCCCCGATGCACTGCTGATCTGCAAGCAGGACCAATCGCAGGAAGTAAAATGGGTCGTGGAAAAGCTCAAACACAGCAGCCAGCAAAAAGTGCTTTGAACATGAGCCAGGAGGAGACCCTCCTCGCCCTGGAAACGCTGGCGAAAACCCTCGCTGTCGAGGTGCGCTATGAAAAAGGCGATTTCAACGGCGGATTGTGCCGGATTGACGACCGCCCCATCCTGCTGGTGCAGAAAACTGATCCGCTCCATCGCAAGATCCATGTTCTGGCGCGTGAACTGGGGGCAATGAATCTTGATCATATCTTTGTGATGCCGGCGCTGCGTGCCCTCATCGAAGAAGAGGCCGCTTCTGTCCAGCCTCAGGCGGAGGCCGCCCCGGGTAAATGACCGGGGCGCACCCCACCGGTTCAGATATGCATCCTGTCGGTTTTTAAGGGCCCTAACCTCCATGGAGGGATGATATGCACAGATCCGAATTGGCCAAGTACTTCAAGGACAACCTCTTCGTGGCCAGCCTGCAAGCGGCGAAAAAAGAGGTGGCTATTGCCGAGCTGCTCGACACCTTTGTCCGGGAAAAATACATCCGCAACCGCGACATTGTCCTGGAAATGCTCCACCAGCGTGAAACCCTTGGCAGTACCGGCATCGGCAAGGGCGTGGCCATACCCCACGGCAGGACCACGGCTGCAGCGGATGTCCTCATTGCCTTTGGCAAGTCGGATCAGGGCATCGACTTTGATGCCATCGACGGCAAGCCCGTACATCTCTTTTTTATGGTGATCGCGCCGCCCAATGAGGAGGGGAACGTCTACCTGCCCATTCTCGGCTCCCTGGTCACCATCCTCAACGAAAAGGCCAATCGCGACAAGCTGATGAAGGTCGAGACCTTTCAGGATTTTATCGCCATTATTACAGGAGAGTGATCGATGATCAAAAAAGATCTGGAACTCCTGGTTTCCCTCCAGGATATCGACCTGATGATTGAAGAAGTCGGCGATGTGGAAAAGCTGGGCTTTTCAGTCACCGGGTATACGGAGCTTAAAAAGGCGCGGGAGGAACTTTCGGCCAGCATCAGCAAACCCCTGCTCTTCCGTTATGAACGCCTGCGCGGCAAGCTCAAGAGGGCGATTGTGCCGGTCAAGAATGATATTTGCCTCGGCTGTTTCCTGCGCCAGCCCACCTCCATTGGGGTCAAGGGACGCGAGGATGAGCAGATTTTCACCTGCGAGAACTGCGGACGCATGCTCTACTGGCTGGATTGAATGCCGTATGTCCGCTCCCACTGCCGGAGCGTCTGCGGATGGAAAAGCAAAGGCCACTCTCAGAGTGGCCTTTTTTTCTGCAACAGTTGTACGCTGCCGCTGCGCTTAGATGATCCCCAACTTCTTGCCCACCTTGCCGCAGATCTCGAGCACCTTGTCCAGTTCTTCATCCGTATGGGTGGCCATATAGCTGGTGCGGATGAGGGAGTGGCCGGGCGGCACCGCCGGGCTGATGACGGGATTGGAGAATATGCCCGCCTCATAAAGGGCTTTCCAGAAGTTGAAGGTATTTTCGTCGTCGCCGATGAGGAGTGGGATGACCGGGGTCTGGCTTACGCCGGTATTAAAGCCGAGCTGCTGGTAGCCTTGTTTCATTTTGTGAACATTTTTCCAGAGCCGTTCGCGGCGTTCGGGCTCGCTGATGAGGATATCCAGCGCGGCGATCACCGCGGCGACAGCGGCGGGCGGCGGGCTGGCCTGGAAGATCAGGGCGCGGGCTGTGTGCTTGATATAGTGAACGACCTCCTCCGGTCCCCCGATAAAGCCGCCGATCGAGGCGAAGGATTTACTGAAGGTGCCCATAACCAGATCGACCTCCTCCTCGAGGCCGAAATGTTCCGCGGTGCCGCGGCCGTGGGCGCCCAGCACCCCGAGGGAGTGGGCATCATCGATCATGATGCGCGCCCCGTGCTTTTTGGCCACCTTGACCATGTTGGGCAGATCGACGATGTCGCCGCCCATGCTGAAGACTCCATCGCTGACGACCAGCGCGCCGTGATTCTTTTTGTTGTTGGTGAGGACACGGTCGAGATCGGCCATGTCGTTGTGGCGGTACTTGTAGGCCTGGCCGAAGGCGAGGCGTGTGCCGTCGACGATGCTGGCGTGGTTTTCGGCGTCGCCGACCACCAGGTCCTTGCGCCCGACCAGGGATGCGATGGTGCCCTGATTGGTGGTGAAGCCGGTGGAGAAAATCAGCACCGCCTCTTTCTTCATGAAATCAGCGAGGCGGGCCTCCAGCTCCTCATGCAGGGCGAGGGTGCCGTTGAGGAAGCGCGAACCGGTGCAGCCCGATCCAAAGCGATCGATGGCGGCCATGGAGGCGGCTTTGACGCGCGGATCCTGGGTGAGTCCCAGGTAGTTATTGGAACCGATCATGATCAGCCGGTGGCCCTTGATCATCACCTCGGTATCGGCGCCGGAATCAATCGCCTTGAAATAGGGATACCACCCCTGTTCCATAGCCTCGCGGGCGCGGGCCGAAACCGTGGCGGATTTGCATTTATCGAACAGGTCTGCCAATGAGGGTGCCTCCATACTAAAACTGAAACGCCCTGGGCCCGTTGCCGGGTCTTGAACTATATTCCTGGTGATGGTAATGATCGAAAGGTGGGGCTATGGCCCGCAGTCATGTAGAAATGATGTTCGGTTGCCAAACCGGGTGATGTTTCGGTTAAAATATAGCCAATGCCCGGCTCAAAGTCAAGTTTAAACTCCTTTTAATACGAGGTCCTGCTGCGCGGAACGGATTAATGGCTCGGAGAGCCGTTTCCCGCTCGAGACGGAGCTGTGGTCTGCTTTTACTTGAAATTGGCGCGCGAATGATGTAATTTGTGCCTGATAAATAGGGCGGAAAAAGCGATGAAGGTTCTGGTCACAGGAAGCAATGGTTTTATCGGCAGCACCCTGGTGGAGCGCCTGCTCCGTGAGGGCCACAGTGTGCGCTGCCTGGTGCGCCGGAGCAGCAATCTGACCTGGCTGAACGATCTGCCGGTGGAATATGTCTTTGCTGATCTGAATAATGCCGGCGAGCTGGGCGGCATGGTTGCGGATGTGGAGCGCCTCTATCATCTTGCCGGGGTCACCAAGGCACGCGATGAGGCCGGCTACCTCAGAGGCAACTATGAGGCGACCCTGCAGCTGCTGGCGGCGTGCAGGGATTCAGGGAGGAGGGATCTGCGCTTCATTTATGTCTCCAGCCAGGCGGCTGCCGGTCCCAGTGCAGCCGGCCGGGCCCTGAACGAGGAGGATCCCCCGCGGCCGATCTCCGTCTACGGCCGGGCCAAGCTCCGCGCTGAAGAGGCGGTACAGGAGTATGCCCGGGAGGGCTTTGCGACCATCGTGCGCCCGCCCTCGGTCTACGGAGCGCGCGACCGCGATATCTATGTCTATTTCAAGTCCGTCGCCCGGGGACTTTTGCTTCTTCTTGGGGACGGCAGGATGAAGATCAGTCTGATCCATGTTGATGACCTGGTGGAGGGGATACTCCTCGCCGGTGAGTCCGAGCGGGCGCGAGGCCGGATCTATTTTCTCAGCTCCGACGAAGCCAGCGATTGGCGTGCCATCGGCTCGATCATCGCCTCGGCCATGCAGAAAAAGCCCCTGGTGGTGCATGTGCCGGTCGGTCTGCTCAAGCCGGTCGCCTGGATGAGCCAGTTGGGCAGCAAGATCACCGGGGTGCCTGCCCTGCTCAATCCCGACAAGGTGGCGGAGATGCTTCAGCCGGGCTGGGTCTGCAGCAACGCCCGCGCCCGTGCGGAACTGGGCTTCAGGCCGCGCATCAGCCTTGAGGAGGGGATGACGGCGACCGCTGCATGGTACAAAGAGATGGGCTGGCTGTAGGAAGGGTGGAGGCGGTCAAGGCTGGGGAGCGGTCATCAACAGCTTCTGGATATGGCCGCGGATCTGGCTGGTGAGAGCGGCGCTGTCCGGGCGCGAGGTGGCGCTGACGTAGTAATGGGCGGCCTGAAGGAAGCGCATCATGTGCTCCTGGTCGATGCGGCTGCGATAGCGGTAGACGCGGTTGAGGGCATTGAGCCGGCTCATCTCGATCCCCTTTCCACCCAGCGGGGTCATGAAGGTGAATTCGTTGCGGGGGGAGACGATCTCCTGTTCCAGCAGGCCCTGATGGACCAGGCCGTCGAGGAGCTGATGAAGATCGTCCGCTGTGAGCTTGATATCCGCGTCCAGGTCGTGGTAGATGTCGTATTCCGTCGGCTCTTCACTGGTCCAGATCACGCAGAGGGCCGCCATCTCCTCCCGGGTTGGCACCTTGCGGAGGCGCGGCGGGGGCGGAACCTTCTCCTTGCCGAGGGCCTTGCCCAGGGCCTTCACCCCTGCGGCGGCCAGGGCTGTAAGATCAACGGGCTGTTGGCCCCCGCCGGTTCCGCGGCGGTACTGCTCCTCTGCGGCCCGGTCGGTATAGGCGCCCGGATGGCCGGTCATGCGGTCGAGGGGAAAAAGGGTCGGCCGCTTTTTCCTGCGTTCCTCACGGTAGGGGACGAGGGGGATCGGGGCGGGGAAAAACTCGGGCACGGAGTTGGAACTCAGCTGCCGGGTGCGCGCAACGCTGTCGGCGATCGCCAGCAGGCTGTCCAGATGAGCGGGCCAGATGATGGTCTCCTCCCCCGCCGCCGCAGAGACCGGCAGCTCCGGCGCCAGGATGGGGGCTTCCTCAACCGGTCCGGGCGTCGGGCGCTCCGTCACCAGTTCCTCGCTGCTTTCACGGGATTCGGGGAGAACAGGTTCGGCGGGAAGGGGTTCGGGCAGCTCGATAAAGGCCACATCGGCGGCCTCGCCGGCCGTTGGCGCAGCCTGATTCAGGCGCCAAAAGTAAAAAAAGAGGCCGAGGCCGAGATGAAGCAGCAGCGAGAGCAGCGTGGCCAGCCGCAGGTAATTGGACTTCATATATGATAAACCATAGCGTGGACTCTTGATTAGAGCGCTTCCTGCCTGAAATGTACCAGGATCTCCGTTGATCGAGCAGGGATTGTTTTGTTGATACGCCCTCCCGGGGTCAAAGTTCCTCGGATACCTGGCGGCGCTATAATGTACAGAACAGAAATTTCTTATCAAACCATTTTAGCGGGGCCCTATGGAATCTTTTCTTCTGGTAACGACTACCTGTGCCTCCCGTGAGGAGGCCGAAGTGCTGGCGGAAAAACTGCTCAAGGTGCGGCTGATCGCCTGCGCGAACATCTTTTCCGGCGTGCATTCCATTTTTCATTGGCGGGGCAAGATCGAACGCGCCGAAGAGGTGGTGCTGCAGGTGAAATGCCGCAAACGTTATTTCA
The DNA here is from genome assembly GCA_029554865.1 of bacterium. Taxonomy (GTDB): domain Bacteria; phylum Zhuqueibacterota; class Zhuqueibacteria; order Residuimicrobiales; family Residuimicrobiaceae; genus JAKPUX01. Next base: position 18,308 of record JAKPUX010000196.1, read on the forward strand.
GGGATCTGGTCGAATGGATTCAGACCCATCATTCCTACGAGCTTCCTGAAATCCTCGCCCTTCCCATCGTCGATGGATCCAGGGAATATCTGGACTGGATGATGGAGGAGACCCGTTTCACTGAATTCGACAATTAGGATGACCGCATGAGAAGGACGAAGCACCCCCTGGCGACTCGCGTCACCAATCTGGAGCCGTCGGGGATCCGCAAGGTTTTCGAAATCGCCAACGCCCATCCGGAGTACATCAACCTCTCGATCGGCGAACCCGACTTTGACATGCCGATGTTTCTCAAGGAACAGGGGATCAAGGCAATCCTCGCCGGCCGCAACCGCTATACCCCGACGCGCGGCATCCCGGAACTCTGCCGGCTCATCGCCGACCAGCTCACAGCGGAGGGGATCCGTTTCGGGGACCTTTTTGTTACCGCCGGGGCCACCGGCGGACTCCTGCTCAGCATCCAGGCCCTGGTCGGCCCGGGTGACGAGGTGATCGTGCCAGATCCCTATTTTGTCGCCTACCGCAACCTCGTCTACATGGCCGGCGGCACCCCCGTCGGTGCTGATACCTATCCCGATTTCCAGATCAAGGCCGGCGCAGTGGAATTCCTTATCACCGAGCGCACCCGTGCCCTGATCCTCAACAGCCCCAATAATCCCACCGGTGCCATCTATGAACGCGCCGAGCTCGAAAAACTCGTCGCCCTCGCCGATCACCACGGCTTTTATATCATTTCCGATGAGGTCTATACCCCATTCATCTATGAAGGGAACTATACCAGCCTCGGCCTGCTGACGGATGATGCCATCATCGTCAACAGCTTTTCCAAGAGCGCCGCCATGACGGGCTGGCGGCTCGGCTATGTCTCCGGCCCGGCCGGGGTGATCGACCGCATGGCCATGCTTCAGCAGTACGCATACGCCAGCACCAACTCGGTCGCCCAATACACCGCCCTGCGCGCCTTTGAAGTCGATTATAGCGAGCAGCGCGGCAATTACCGGCGCAAGCGCGATCTCTGCTATGATATGCTCTCCACCCGCTACGAACTGCATAAATCCCGGGGCAGTTTCTATTTTTTTCCCAAGGCCCCGGACGGTAATGCGACTGCCTTTTTCGAACGGGCGCGGGCGGCCGGCGTCCTTATCATCCCCGGCAAGGATTTCTCCCGGCGGGATACTCATTTTCGCATCTCCTTCGCCGTCGCCGACGACCTTCTCGAGCAGGGTATGGAAATCCTCCTCCACCTAGCCTGAAAGGAAACATTTTGGCGCTGCAGACAGTATAGCAGAGTGTGGAGAGCCCAAGCTGTAAAAATAGCGCGTTTGTCGCCGGACTGGCGGACGCAGCGGAGGAGATCTGCGCCGCCGAGGGGCTGGCTGCGATCGCCGCGGCGGCCCTGCACTCCCTCTCCCGCCTGCTCGCCTGCTCAGCCGTCTCCTTTTCCGCCTTCGATCTGCGCACACTCGATCTCGTTCTCGATGAACACCGGGGACCGGACGGCATTGACCACGGCGCACCCAGGCTGGAACGGAGCAGAAATCTCGCCGCCTGCCTCGAGGCGGGCGCCCAGCTCCTGACCCTCACCGGGAATGGGGAGCGGGAGTACTTCGTCCTCTACGAAAACCGGCCGGCGGGACTCTGCCGGGAGTGTGAGCTGCGCCTTCCCTTTTTTCGGGATCCGGATACCCTCTGCGTCATCTCCCTCGGCAAGAAGGAGAGCGGCATGGATTACAGCAGCGACGAGATCGACGTCCTGCGCGTTCTCATCGCCCTGATGGGCGCCTCCAGCCCCTCTCCGGCTGCGGTGGGTGAGCCCTGCGCGGGATTACCGGACGAACTGGCCTCCTATCAGCGCCGGGGGAGCTGCGCCTGCCTGCTCGGCAGCTCTCCGCAGCTCCTGGGCATCAAGGAGAAAATCGCCTGCATCGCTCCCACCGACGCCTCGGTCCTGGTCACGGGAGAGAGCGGCACGGGCAAGGAGCTTGTGGCGCGGGCCATCCATCAACAGAGCCGCCGTTGCGGCCGTGACATGGTCGTGGTCAACTGCGCCGCCCTGCCCGAGCAGCTGGCGGAGAGCGAGCTCTTCGGCCATGAACGCGGGGCTTTCACCGGCGCCCTGACCATGAAGAAGGGCAAATTCGAGTTCGCCGACCAGTCCAGCCTCTTCCTCGATGAGATCGGCGATTTGAGTCCGGCTGTGCAGGCGAAACTGCTCCGGTTTCTGCAGGATGGGGTCTTTCAGCGGGTGGGCGGGAGCCAGAATCTGCGCAGCCGCATCCGCCTCATCTCCGCCACCAACCGGGACCTCCTCTATGCCATTGCCGACGGTGCCTTCCGCCAGGACCTCTATTACCGCATCAACGTCGTGCAGATTGAACTTCCCCCCCTGCGCGAGCACCCTGAAGACATCCCCCTGCTGGCGGAATACTACGCCCGCCAATTCGCCGGCAAATACCGCCTGGCGCACCAGCGGCTGCATCCTGATATCGACGACTGGCTGCGCAGCTACAGTTTTCCCGGCAACGTCCGCGAGCTCATCAATATCGTCGAACGCATGGTCATTCTCGGCAACGGCCCTGCCGCAATCGCCACCCTGCCATGTATCGGGGCCGTCGCCTCCCCCGATTCTCCTCGTCACTTGCCGCAGAGTCTGGAAATTCTGGAGCGGGAGCATATTCAGGCGATCCTTAAAGAGACCGGCTGCAACAAGAGCGCGGCCGCCCGCATCCTCGGTATCGCCCGCAAAACCCTCCGTGAAAAAATGGTCAAATACCATCTCCAGTGATCCCTGCTCCCGCCCGGCTGAGTCCGGCGGCCGGTCCACCATGGCTGGTACCAAAGGTTCCAGACTGGGGGAAAGGTGCCAGTCCGGATTGGAACTATTTCCTTACCGCGGCAAAACAGCTCAATAAATACAATTACTTGCATAATTTGTCGTCATAACGTTTTCTGGCACCCTCCTTGCATGGTGTTGCAGCAGAGGCCGCAGGAGATTTCAGTTGTGCGGCAGGACTTTACTGTCATGAAGGGAGGAACACCATGAAACGCCATCTGTTTTTGTGGATTCTGGCGGCAGCCCTGATCGCGGCAGCTCCTGTATTGGCTGCGGAGGGTAACCCGCTGGATCAAAAACCGGTCGACAAGGAGGCTGCTGCGAAGCTTCTGCCCTATATCACACATCAGAAAATCCAGGTCCGCGCCGCCATCGCCGAGTTGCTGGGCGAGAACTGCTGCAAGGGGGCTGCGGATGCCCTCGTCAATCTGATGAAGACCGATGAGGTGCCGGGAGTGCGCATGGTTGCCGCCCAGGCCCTGGCCAAGGCCAAGGTTTACAGCGCAATCGCCGAAATGCGGGATCAGGCCCGCAAGGATGACAACCAGACCGTCCGCCATGTTTTGACCGCACTCGCCGCCGAACTGGAGATCCAGAACGGGACTGAAAAGAGCCTGGCCGCCAAATAAGGGAGACCAATCGATGGATCTCGCATCGACCGCTGATGAGCAGCAAAAAAGGCTGCCTCGCATGAGGCAGCCTTTTTTATTGTGCATCCCTGCACCTTTTTTACGTTCGGGGTGCTAGGCCGCTTTTTTTGAATCGCGGTAGAAATAGAGACAGAGCAGCGCAAAGAGGGCGAGGGCCAGGAGCTGGCCGCTGTGGCTTTCCGCCCATTCGAGGGTGATGAAGGGGACGATAAAGGAGACCTTGTCGAATCCCAGATATTTCAAAAAGGCCGAGACGACGCCCATGATAGCCCCGCCGGCGATAAAGCCTGAGGCGATCAGGGTGCCCTTCTCCCGGCGTTTGCTGTTGATGCTCTCATCCTTCGAGGCGGTGGAGACCAGATGAGCGATGAGACCGCCGACCAGCAGCGGGGTGTTCAGCTCCAGGGGGATATACATGCCCAGGGCGAAGGCCAGGGGCGGTATGCCGATCATCTGCAGGACCAGGGCGAAGATGGCGCCGACGGCGTAAAGCAGCCAGGGGGCAGGCATGTTGGACATCAGGGGCTTGATCACTGCGGCCATGGCGTTGGCCTGCGGGGCGACCAGGGCCTCGGGCCCGACAAAGCCGTAGGTTTCGTTGAGGATCATGATGACAAATCCGACCGATCCGGCGGCGACCAGGGTACCGAGAAATTTGTATTTTTCCTGGTTGACCGGAGTAGTGCCGAGCCAGTAGCCGATTTTGAGATCGGTGACGAAACCGCCGGCCATCGAGAGGGCAGTGCAGACCACCCCGCCGATGATCAGGGCCGAGATCATCCCTGAAGTGCCGGTCATGCCGACCTTGACCAGGATAAATGAGGAGAGGATCAGGGTCATCAGGGTCATGCCGGAGACGGGATTGGTACCGACGATGGCAATGGCGCGCGCAGCCACGGTGGTGAAGAGGAAGGAAATCACCAGCACAATGATCAGGCCGACGATGGCTTGCAGCCAATTATGGACGACGCCGAACTGGAAGAAAAGGAGGATGAGCAGTGCAGTCAGGGCGATGGCCCCGACGATAATCCCCATCGGCAGGTCCTTTTCCATCCGGTTGAGGCCCTTTTCGGCGCCGCTGTGCTTGCCGGTGATCTCCGCCCAGGCCAGCTTCATCGCTCCGCCGATGATGCGTGAGGATTTCAATATGCCGATGATCCCAGCCATGGCGATGCCGCCGATGCCGATGTGACGTACATAGGTGAAAAAGATCTGCTCGGCCGACATATCCTTGATCAGACTGGTGGCGGTGCTGCCCAGGGTGGCGGTCAGACCCACGCCGAAATAGTGGACCAGGGGCACGAGCAGAAACCAGGAGACGAAGCTGCCGGCGGCGATTATAGCCGAATATTTCAGGCCGACAATATAACCCAGACCGGTGACCGCGGCGCCGACATTGAGTCGGAAGACCAGTTTCCATTTATCGGCTATGCCGGTGAGAAAAGGGATCGCCCGGCTTTCAAATACCTCGCTCCACCAATGGAAGGTGCCGATGATAAAATCGTAGAGACCGCCGATGGCCATGGCCTTGAGCAGGACCTTGGCCTGATCGCCGCCAGCCTCGCCGGCCACCAGCACCTCGGTGGTCGCCGTCGCCTCGGGGAAGGGGAACTGGCCGTGCATCTCCTGCACGAAATACTTGCGGAAGGGAATCAGGAAAAGGATGCCGAGAAAACCGCCGAAGAGGGAGGCGAGGAAGATCTGATAGAATTTGGCATCGAGATTGAGGATATAGATGGCCGGGATGGTGAAAATAGCCCCCGCGACCACCACCCCCGAAGCCGCACCGATGGACTGGATGATCACATTCTCGGACATGGCGTTTTTGCGGCGCAGAAAGACCGAGGTGCCGACGGCGAGGATCGCGATAGGAATCGCCGCCTCGAAGACCTGGCCAATCTTGAGCCCGAGATAGGCAGCCGCCATGGAAAAGAGCGCTGCATAAAAAAGGCCCCAGATCAGCGAATAAGGAGTGACTTCACGCAGGGGCTTGGCGACCGGCACCACTGGCTCATACTTTTCTCCCTCTTTGAGGGGGCGATAGGCATTTTCGGGCAGGGACGTTTTTTCGGGTTCCATTGCTCCTCCACTTTGGGTGATACAGCTGATAACTGGCAAAAATATAGCGATCAACCGCCTTTAATGCAAGGAGAATGTGTCCCGCAAAATAGTGCTTTAATTTTGCCCCCTGAAGCCGTATATTACGCGGCAACGACCACAGGAGAAACCGATGAAGCTACATCTGAGCCTGACCGCGCTGGCGCTGATGGTAATGGGCTGCAGCCGCCCGCAGGTCACTCCCCCGGTGCGCAAAGCCGTCGATCTGGGCCTGCCCGGGACGGCCGCGCTCCGCCTGACCCCGCAGCAGGAGCCCCGGCCGGCCGACCTGCTGCTCCTCACGCCGCCGGAGATGCCGGAAAAGGCCGTGCTCAAGTTCGCGGAAAAGAGCAGCCAACAGGGCTTTCGCATCCTTTGGGTCCGGTCGGCCCTGGTGGCGGATGCGGAGGCCGCCGCGGTGCTGCTCCAACGCGCTGCATTCCAGATGGAGAGTGGGGGTAAAAAGGGCGTGATGCTCTTCGGGGCCTGGCCCGGAGCAGCCGCCCTGCTGACGGATACGACATTCCGGGCTCTGCTCTGGATTGCCGCTCCGCAGGAGACGGCAGTCCCCCTGGCGGCTGCAGACAGCTCCGCCAGCCGCCCCCGGCTGGCCCTCATCGTTCCGGATCCCGCGCCGGTCACCCTCACCCCCCGACTAAAAGGCTGGCTCCGAACCTCCGAGGATCTGGTCTGGCTGACGACCGCACAGCCGGCCGCCGCCCTGCTGGAATCCGACCTCGAGCCTATCATCCGCCGCAAGGCCCAGCTCTTCTTCGACCGCCATCTCAAGGGGAAACGATGATGACGGGGCTGCCGGGAGGCGCGGGAACCTTTACGGAGAGGCTTTGCGACCCTCAGCCGAACGCGCTGACCTTTGTGACGCTGCTTCAGCGGCGTTCGGGCTCCTCTTTATAGGTTCAGGCGGGGAGGCAGGGAAGCATGCAGGTCTATTTCTTTACCCAGCACGGGAGCTGGCAGCGCAGCGGCGCCTCGGCAGAGGAACTGCACCGGCTGCTCGAGCGCATTGCCGCGGAGACCGATACCGCTGATCTGGTCGTCGCTGTCCACCTGGTCCGCCGTTCCCGTTGGAGCGGCGGCACTGCCTTTGTGCGCCAGTGGCACCATCCCGCCGCTTTTTTTGCCACCCGCGGCAAATGGCGCCTGGGCGGTAAGCGGGTGATCCCACCGGAGCTGCCCGCACGCTTCAAGCTCATCCGCCTGCTTCTTCAGGATGACGGCGCTCCCTACCCCATGACTCAGATGGACCGCTACGGCTGGCAGCACCGCTTTGAACGATTCAGCGACCACCTCGCCTTCTTTTTTGCGCACGAGCTGCACCATTTCCGCCGCTATCATCTCGGCCTTCACCCCCGCGAGGGGGAGCACAGCGCCAATGGCTGGGCTTTGGCGCACTGCCGCGAGCTCGGCGTCGGCGTGGCGAGCCAGCGGCCGAGCAAAAAAAAAGCCCGAAAGCGGGCCCATCGCGGGCCGGCCTTCTGGCAGCTGTTGAATCCAATCGATTTTTTGCCCGCCGCTCAGGCGGCCTGGCTCTGGCGCAGGGGCGGCGCGCTCCTCGGCATGGCGGTGCGCCTGGGCTGCGGCGACCGGGATAAATATGTCGCCGCCAAGATGGAGCACATCCAGCGGCTGGGCGCGATGACGCCGGGGGTGCAGCTCTGGATCACATTTGATCCCGGACAGCGCTACCGCAACGCCCCGGTGCGGCTGGTTAGGCAGATGCGCCGGCCCTCCCTGCGCGCGGTGATCGAAACCGGGGATGGCAAAACCTGGCGCTGGCCCCTGGCCTGGCTCTCGCCCGATCCCCCTGTGGGATGAGGCCGAGGATCAGGCTTCGCTGCCCACCGCCTCCGCTGCGGATTGCGCTGAGCGGATCGAATCCGATTTGATCTTGTGTTTTTTAATCTTGAGATGAAGGTTTTGCCGCGGCATCTGGGCCATTTTGGCTGCCCGGGAGATATTGCCCCGCGCCTGCAGTAAAAGTTGGGTGATATACTCTTTTTCAAACAGGTTTTTTGCATCCGCATAGGAATGGAAGCCGCCTGTCTCCGAACATTCGCCCTCATCCTTGCCGAGATAGTCATCAGGCAGCTCGTCGGGGCCGATCCAGTCCGAGTCCGAGAGGGCAACCAGCCTCTCGATGACGTTCTCGAGCTCGCGCACGTTGCCCCGCCAGGGCTGATGGGTGAGGATTTCGATGGTTTCGGGCTTGAGATAGACCCCGAGATGGTTGTGTTTTTTGGAATAGACCGAGACGAAGTGGCGTATGAGGAGGGCGATGTCATCGGGACGTTCGCGCAGGGGGGGCATGCGCAGGGTAATGACATTCAGCCGGAAGAAGAGATCCTCGCGGAAATGACCCTCCTGGACCATCTTGCGCAGATCGCGATTGGTGGCCGCGATGATCCTGGCACTGGTGCTGAGCAGCTCGGTGCCGCCGATTCTGCGGAAATGCTTGTCCTGCAGTACGCGCAGCAGCTTGACCTGAAAAGAGGGGGTTGTATCGCCGATCTCATCGAGAAAAATGGTGCCCTGGTCGGCGATCTCGAAATAGCCCTTGTGGGTGCGGTAGGCGCCGGTAAAAGAACCCTTTTCATGGCCGAACAGGGTGCTCTCCAGAAGGGTGTCCGGGATGCCGCCGCAGTGGACGGCGAGAAAGTTGTTGTGCCGGTTGGGCCCCATGACATGGATCATGCGCGCGATCACCTCCTTGCCCGTGCCGGTTTCGCCGGTGATGAGCACAGTGGCATCGAGCGGTGCGACCTTTTGCACCATGTTCTTCAGCTCCCTGACCGGCTCGCTCTGGCCGACCAGGATGGGGGCTTCGGTCATGCCCTGGTCGGAAGCGTGCTGAGGGGAGGAGGAGCGGTGCGAAAGCTGGAGCAGGAGGTGCTCGATATGACGCAGCACCTGTTCAGCCTTGTGGACCGGTTTTTCAAAAAAGCCGTCGGCGCCCATCTTGACGCAGTCGACCAGTTCTTCGGCAGAGAGGGCGCCCAACAGCACGATCAGGGTATTGTCCGAGAGGGACTTGATCTCGCTGATCGATTTCGGCAGCTCTGCGCGCAGAGTGTCGGCATCCAGGAGCACGGCATCCGGGGAGGAAACCTCACCCAGCATGCGCAGGGCCTCTTCGTATTTCCGTGTTGAATGGAGCTCAAAGCCAAGGTTCGGCGCTGCCTGATTGAAAAGTGTCAAAAGCTGCCTGTCGTGTGCAATAATCAACAAGGATTTTTTCATATAACCTGGTCCTTTATTCTCCTGAACGATCCCGGTTCACATGATGGTGGTTTTCAAACCCCTCCAAGCAAAGAACATGCCTGAAATGGACGAATCACGACGAAATTGTAATTATGTAAGTATATAAATAACAATAATAATTTTGGCCTCCCCCGCCGCCGTGGAGGCACACTCCCCCGGCGGGGGCTAAAGATGTATAAGCCATGCCACAGGATGTGGCACGGATTAAGCAAACGAGCGGAGGAGCTGTTTTGGGGATTGAACGAATCTGCCATCTTTCCGATACCCATCTGGGCTATTCCGAATACGGCAAGATCTCACCGCGCACAGGGCTCAATCAGCGCGAGCAGGACTTTTACGACGCCTGGGACGAGTGCATCGGCCGCATCATCGCACTCCGGCCCGATCTGGTCGTGCACGCCGGCGATCTCTTTCATACACCGAGGCCGAGCAACCGGGCGATCCGGGTGGCCCTGGCCGGGATCCAGCAGATCAGCGCCGCCGGCATCCCCATGGTGCTGATCTCCGGCAACCACGAGACCCCGCGCATTCGCAGCACCGGCTCCATCTTTGAGTCACTCGCCCTTTTTTCCGGGGTCCACTGCGTCTACGAGGGGGAGTACAGGCGGCTCGCCTTCGACGGCCTTGATATTCATGCCATACCCCATTGTTCGCTGAGCGAAGAGCTGGAGATGGCTTGCCGGAGCATCGAGATCAGGGCCGGGGCCGGATGCAACCTTCTGGTCGCCCATGGCACCTGGACGCAAACCGAGAGCTTCAGCATGGGCGAGTTCAATGAACAGCGCCTTCCCGATTTTACCGCCCTTTACCCCGATGCCTTTGATTATATAGCACTGGGTCATTACCACCGCCGCGTCGATGTCGCCCCGCGGGTGAGCTACTGCGGATCGACCGAACGCACCAGTCTTAACCAGGCCGGCTATCCCTGCGGATTTCTTGAACTCGATCTGGCGGGCGGAGAGCGCACCTATCACGAGCTCCCGGCGCGGCCGATGGTGCGCATCCAGCCCATCAGCTGCCGCGGCCTCCGGCTGCAGGAGATCTATGATCGCGTGGCCGGGGAGGCGCAATCCGTGCCGGAGGGGGCCATCGTTCAGCTGAACCTGGCTGAGGTCGAGGAGAGCCAGTTTCTGGGAATGGACATGCGCCTGCTTGAGGAGCTGTTTCCCGCCGCCTTTTATCTCGAAAAAAGCATCAGCTACGAGGCCGCGGATGCCGTCACCCACTCCCCCTCCCTTCATTTTGACTCCCTGGGGGTGGAATTCGGCCGTTTTATCGCCGCGCTGCCGGAGATGGAACTCGACCGGGAGACCCTCTTCCGGATCGGCAGCCGTTATCTGGAGGAGGACGAGGAGTAAGGCGGAGATGATCATCAGAAGAGTGGCGCTGCGCAACTACCGCCGCTTCGCGGAGGTGGAGCTGGAGTGTCCGGAGAATATTATTGGCATCATCGGCCGCAACGGGGCGGGCAAGACCACCCTGGTCGAGGCGATCGGCTGGGCCCTCTACGGCAATGTCATCACCCGCACCGGCAAAGGGGATATCCGTTCCCAGTTCGCCGGGGAGAGCGAAACCTGTTCGGTTGAGCTTGAATTCGAGTATGGAGGGGAGGAGTACCGCATCCTGCGCCAGCTTAGGGGCAAGAACGCTGTCGCGGAGGCGGCAATCTACCGGGCAGGTGAGGCAGCGCCCGATGCGGTCCAGGAGCGCGGGGTCAACGAGTACGTCGAACAGCTGCTCCGCCTCGACTATCGTTCTTTTTACGCCTCGGTTTTCGCCCGGCAGCGCGAGCTGGCCGCCCTCTCGGCCATGCCGCCGGAGGAGCGGCGCAAGAGCATCGCCCGCCTCATCAATATCGACCGCATCGACAAGGCGCGCGAGCGGGTGCTGGCTGACCGCAATGGCAAGAACAGGTACATCGAGGGGATGCGCAGCGCCCTCATCGATCCCGATCTGCTCGAGCAGCGCATCGCAGACGCCATGACTGAGAGTCTGCAGTTGGACGAGGCGATGGCGCGGGAGGCCGAGGCGGTGACCCGGCATGAGCTGGGGCTCGGGGAGGCGCGCGCAGTGATGGAGCGTCTTGCCGGGTTGCGCAGCGCCTGGCAGGAACACCAGAACCGGATTCTCGGCTGGCAGGCGAGCCGCAAGGAGCAGCTGGCGGCTTTGCAGCGCAGCCGGGAGGAGCTCAAGTTGATCGCTGCGGCGGAGGAGGAGCTGGAGACCCTGAGTGGAACCCTGCAGGGGCTCACAGCTGCGAGGAGCGAGAAGGAGCGGCTGGATGGAGAAGAGCTGCGCCAGGTGCAGCGCGCAGGCCTGCTCGAGCAGATCAGCCAGAATGGAGAGATCGTCTCTGCGGGTCGCGGGCGCATTGGCGCCGCGCGGAACAGGCGGGCGGGGCTGCAGGCCCTCGCTGAGGAACGCGCCGCCCTGCTGCGGCGGGAGGAGGAGCTGGAAAAGAGCCTGAGCGAGGCGCGCGAGCTCCAGCAGCACTGGAAGAGTGAAGGAGCGGCGGCCGGCAAGGCGGGCACGGAGACCCGCACCAGAAAGGAACAGATCGAGAAACTGGGCCCCGACGGAGAGTGCCCGACCTGCACCCAGAAACTGTCCGGCCACTACCCGCTGGTCCTGGTAGAGCTGGAGGAAAAACTCGCCGCACTGCGCCTCGCCTGGCAGACGGCGGTAAAGAATCTGGAGACGGCGGAAAAGAGCGTGGCAGAGCAGGAGCTGGCTTTACGGACTCTGCGCCGCGAGAAGGAGAGCCTGCTGCGTCGGATCACCGCCGACACCGAGGCGGCTGCTGACCTCGAGCGCATGGAGGAGGAGCTGGCAGCGGCGGAGAAACGGCTGGCAGAACTGGAGCAAACCCTCGCTGGACTGGGCGAGGTAATCTATGACCGCGAGACGCACCTGCAGGCACGGGCGAGGCTGGCGGAACTGGAGGCCATGCAGCGCCGGGCCGATCAACTCACGGAACGGGCCAGCCGCAGGGGACAGGTGGCGGCAGAGATCGGGCGCACCGAAAGGATGACCGGCGAGCTCACCCGGATGGAGGAGCAGGAGCTGGCCCTCCAGGCCGCTCTCGGCTATGAAGAGAGCGACTTCCAGGCGGCCGATGCAGCGGTCAAGGCCGCCATGAGCACCATGATCGAGGCCCAAAAGAGCCATGCCAGCGCTCGGGAGGCGGCGGCGCGCAGCCGCGCTGTCGAGGAAAACCTGCAGGCCCAGAAAGAGGAGCAGGAAAAGAAACGACAGGAGATCGCAAAGACAGCGGACGAGATCCGCTACCTGGACGCCCTCGACCTCTATCTGAAGAAATTTCGCGTCGATCTGGCCGGGCGCATCCGCCCGCTCCTCGCCCGCCGCGCCTCGGAGCTGCTGGGCCTGACCACCAGGGGTCGCTATACGCGCCTGGAGCTGGACGAGGAATACCAGATCTCCCTCTACGACGGCCCCCGCAGCTTCCCCCTGGGCCGCTTTTCAGGCGGCGAGCAGGATCTGGCCAATCTCTGCCTGCGCGTCGCCATCAGCCAGATCCTCGCCGAACGCAGCGGCGGCGCCCCGATCAATTTCATCGTCCTCGATGAAATCTTCGGCTCGCAGGACGAGGAACGCAAAAGCCTCATCCTCGATGCCCTCGTTCAGCTCTCCTCACAGTTCAGGCAGATCTTCATGATCACCCACGTCGAGTCGATCAGGGACAACATGCAGGTCATTGTGGAGGTCGGGCTCGTCGACGAACAGCGCAGCGAGGTCCGCATGCTCTGAGGCGGACGCTGCCTATTCGCCGCGGGTGGCGCTGGATTTCAGGCTTTTGAGGCTCAGACCCTCGATCGAGATCATGGCGAGGCCAACCACAATGATGGGCAGAAAATTGATGGCGTGCATGACGATGGCGAAGGTCAGGGCCTGGCTGCCGGGAACGTTGAAGGGGGCGAGCGCCAGGGACTGCTGGCAGAGCCAGTGATAGGTGCCGACGTAGCCGGGGGATGAGGGCACCAGCACACCGAAGGTGGTGATCACCAGCAGCACGAGCGAGGTGGTCCAGGGCAGGGAATAGGTGGCGACGAAATCGAAGGAGTAGAGGACGAGCTGGAAGGCGGCCCCGTAACAGCCCCAGATCACGGCCGAGAGCAGGGCGACGATGAGATAATGGGAGGGCCGGCGCAGGGGCACGATGCCGACGAGAAAGGATTCCATCATCTTCCTGAGCCGCTTATTGAGATCGGGCATGGTGCGGCCGAGCAGCCGTTCCATCAGTCTGAAAGCTGGCTGCGGATACTTTTTAAGCAGCAGCAGGGCGACGAAGAGCAGGGCGATGACCAGAAAGGTCAGATAGCCGCCCATACGCACCCAGTCCGGGAAGGGAAAGACCATCACCGCGATGGCCATGAGCAGAAAGAGGGTGAAGACATCGATGATGCGCTCCATGACGATGGTGCCAAAGATCGCACTGCTCGAAACCGGTTGTTTTCTGCCGAGGACATAGGCGCGGACGAATTCACCGAGGTGGGCGGGCAGAATATCGTTGAAAAAATAGCCGATCATCAGGGCCGAAAAGAGGGGTTTGAGGGAGAGACACTGGATGGGCTCGAGCAGGTAGCGCCAGCGCAGGGTGCGCAGCCCGTGCGCTACAAAGGTGATCGCAACGGTGGGGAGGAGCCACCAGTAATTGGCCGCGGCAAAGGCCTCGCCCATCTGGGCCATGTTCACCTTGTGAAACGCCAGATAAAGAAAGAGGGCGCTGATAAGTATGCCGATGATGAGCTTGTAGTTTTTCTTCACGCAGGTCACATCCCTTCCCGTTGGTGAGATCGAATAAAGATACTAAATTCCGGCCAAATCCTCAAGATAATTAACCGCGCTCCTCCGATTTGGCGGTATTTCAGAAATAAAATATTGGCTTTACGTGTATAAATTATATCATAAACATGTTGCCGGTCAGCCCCGGGCTGTCTGGATCAAAAGACGGGATATCATATGGGCAAGATCGAATTGCGCAAGAACAGCTGCAAGGGGCGTTTGATCGCCGTCGAGGGCATGGATGGATCCGGCAAATCGACGCAGATCTACCTCCTCAAACGCTGGCTGGAGCTGGAGGGCTACAAGGTCTTCTTCACCGAGTGGAACTCCTCGGTGCTGGTTAAAAAGGCAACCAAGAAGGCCAAGACCGCCAACCTGCTCACCCCGACCACCTTTTCGCTTATCCACTGCACCGATTTCGCCGACCGCTTCGAACGGCAGATCTGGCCGCTCCTCCGCGCCGGCTATATCGTGCTCGCCGACCGTTACTGCTTTACCGCTTTTGCGCGCGATGGCGTCCGCGGCTGCAGCCCGGACTGGGTGCGCACCATGTACAGTTTTGCAACCCAGCCGGACATCACCTTTTTCTTTCAGGTCCCCCCGGAGGTGGCCGTCAACCGCATCCTCGACGGCAGGCCCACCCTCAAGTACCACGAGGCCGGCATGGATCTCGGGCTGGCCGCCGATCCCTACGAGAGCTTCCGCATCTTTCAGGGCAGGATCAACGACGCCTATATCAGCATGGTCCCCGAATACGGCTTTACCGTCATCGACGCCACCCAGCCAATCGATGTGCAGCAGCAGCTCGTCCGCAGGATTGTCAGCGAGCGCATCGATCTGCCGGACTTTAAATGGAAAGTGAGGAGCAGGGTATGAAGTTCTTTGGCGAGGGACTGCCCGGAGTCAACGTGGACAAGCTCACCGGAAAATTGATTGCCATCGAGGGGGCCGACGGCAGCGGCCGTTCCACGCAAATCAGGCTGCTCACCGACTGGCTTGAGGGGCACGGCTATGCCACGGTCAACGTCGGCCTGAAGCGCTCGAATCTGGTCAGCGAGGAGCTGGAGGCTGCCATGCAGGGCAATGTGCTCAGCCCGATCACCTTCTCTCTGTTTTACGCCACTGATTTCGCTGATCAGCTGGAAAACATCATCGTCCCGGCACTGAGGGCGGGCCTGCTCGTCCTCGCGGACCGCTACATCTATACCCTGATTGCGCGCGATATCGTCCGCGGCGGCAATCCCGAATGGGTCGAGTCGCTCTACAGCATCGCTCTGGTTCCGGATGTGGTCTTTTACCTCGACGTGGCTCCACGCTTCCTGGTGGAGCGCAACATGCAAAAAAGCGCCCAGCTCGACTACTGGGAGTCGGGGATGGATATCCGTCTGTCGCGAGATATTTTCGACAGCTTTATCCGTTATCAGCGTCTGATGCGCAATGAATTCCGCCGGATGAGCGAGAAATACAACTTTCAAGTCATCAACGGCAACCGGCCGCCGCGCTCAATCGCCCTCGACCTGCAAAAGCATGTCGCACCCCTGTTGGGGGAGAACAGGCGCAGCTAATCAGGGCATCATGCATGCAAATGGATGGCTATGAAGAAAAAAATCCAGGAACCCCTGCGGTTAAAATACATTCAGGAGCTGGCCGCCGAACTGGGCGCGCTGCGCACCAATTTCGTCGATGTCATCAGCCGGTACCAGTCGAATCAGGAGGCAAGGCTTCTGGCCTGCATCGAAAGCCTGTCAGCGCCGGCCGGGCATGAGGCGGAGGATGTTCACCACGACGACAGAGACATTCTCGCTTTACTCGAAGAGCTGCACGGACTGCGAATCAAGCCGGACAAAGGCCGGCTCAAGGATGTGCGCCGGATGGATGAACTGATTGACCGGGTCTACAAACGGCTGGTCAAGCTCTCCTGATATCCGGGCTTTTTCCTCTCAGACGCTTCTCCACATCCTCGCCATGTTAAGGGCTGCTCAGACGCTGGTGAGTTGCGGGCGGCCAGCGAAGAAGGCGGCGTGGTTGGAGGTGAAGGAGGGGGGTGTGCGCCGCAGGATGGCGGCGACGGAGGGCTCCCGCCTGAATTCGCGATCGAGGAAGCGGCGCACCTGCCTCCGTTCCCAACCCAGGGGATGGTTGAAATCATAATAAAGCTGCAGGTCGCCCGCGTAAAAACTGCGCACCTCCAGTCCGAGGGTATCAACTGCATCAGCCGGAAGGTTAAAGATTGCCGGATTGATAAAGCCGATCGCCCCGGCGTGACGGACGACAAAGTCGAGTGTGCGCCGGGCTGCGGCCTCCTCCTCCCAGGGCGTGCCGAAGAGGAGATAGACATAGGCAGGAATTCCCGCCGCCGCCAGGGCTTGCAGCGCCCGTCCGGCTTGCGCTACTGTTACCCCCTTTTTCATCCCCTCGAGAACCTCGTCATCCCCCGATTCCAGACCGATCTTGAGCATGGCACAGCCAGATTTTTTCAGGCCGCAGCAAAACTCCTGGTCCATCAGCTGTGTTGTAATGCGGACAAAGCCGTACCATGGGACGCCGGGCGGTTGTTCGATGAGGGCCCGCAGCAGGGCCGGACTGAGGGCATTGTCAGTGAAATGGATCAGGGCCGGCTTGTGCAGGGCCGTCAGCCGGCCCAGATCGGCGAGCACCTGCTGCACCGGGCGAGGCTGATACCCGTGCCCCTCCGCCGGCTCCGGGCAGTAGGCGCAGCGGTTCCAGTAGCAGCCGCGCGAGGCATCGTAGGGGAGAATCGGGCCGGGAGCGAGGTAATCGGGCCATTCCGCAGTGGAAAAGGAGATAAAAGAGCCGGAGGCTGGCGCGTGAAATCCGGCGAGCCTGAGCAGCGGGATTTCACCAGGGCCGTCGATGAGGTGATCAATAAGCCCGGCGAAGGGATTGCGCCAATCCGGCCGGCGCATCCACGACGTGACCAGCCCCCCGCCGATGACGATCGGCAGGCCGGGATGGTCACGGCGAATCAGGCCGATCAGGGCAAAGGCAGGCAAGGCCTGGCTGAGGTAAGAGAGCGATAGGCCAATCAGCTCAGGTGCGGCCGCCTTCAGGCGGGCCGCAAGAGCCCTGCGGAAATAGTCATAAAAAGGGCTGTGCTCAGGCGCCTCGGCGGCAGCGAGCAGATCCCCGCTGCGCAGGGGCGACCAGGTGCGGTGCTGATAGTCGGCCAGCGAGAGGACAACCTCGGCGTGAGCGCTGTGGGCTGCGAGCAGCCGGTTGAGGCGGCGCACGGCGGCGCTGTAGGCGCTGAAATGGCGATAGCCTGCGGCGCTTCTGAGCAGTTCGATATCAGTGGTGCTGCGCGCCCAGGCCTGACGTGTCCAGTGGTCGCCGGCCGCGGGCGCACTCTCCAGCAGGGCGAGCAGTGCTTCGCGATTGGCGTCCCAGACTCCGACCGGCAGGTGGTGGGCTTCCAGCGCACCGGCAAGGCGCGCCAGCCCGGCCGGGGGTTCGCAGGGCTTGGCGGCTGGGGGATTGATCAGCAGAATCATGGCTTTCTCGATTGAAGCTCTTGTAGGGATAATCTATCGAATTGCAGAGCCATTCGCAACCAATAAGCATATCTTCACCCCTCCAGCCGCGGCGGAAAAATGAAAAATATGCTTGTAATTTAGAACTGGATGACGTAATTTAGCGTAATTTGGTATCATCTGTGGGGGGAGGAGGGGTACACATGAACGATTCCAACGCAAAACCAAAATCTCGCCTCGGCCGTAATCTCTCCGCCTTATTGAATCACAGTGAAGAATCCCTGATCAAGGCCATGGGCCTGGAAGATCGCCATGGCGATGGACAGCAGTCCGGCGACGGCGACGAACTCCCGCTTGAAGCCATCGCCCATCGCAGCATCGGCAAGGATCAACCCGACAGCGATCTGGAGATTCCCGCGGTGGAAAAGATAGAATTCAAGCCGGCGGAGGCTGAGCGCACCGGGGTCGCTGACGAGCAATCCTTCCCGGAGGAGTGGTCCGCGCCTGTTGCCGGCGAACAGAAAAACGTCCAGTACCGGATCACTTTCAATCGTCAGGATCTTGATTTGCAAGATCTCGTCCTGCCTCTGGGGGTCAAGCAGCCCTTTGACCTTGCAATCCAGCTCCAACTCCCGCTGCTCCATACGGGCCAGGCCATTCCCCCGATCGTATCCAGGCTGCATGTCTATCTGCTCTGCTTCGATCCCAGCAGCGGGGTGCGCATCCGCATGGAACGGGACTCTCAGCTGATCGAACCGGACAAGCAGCAGTACATCTTCCACTTCCATCTGGAGGGTTTTGAGGCGGGTTCATGGAAGCTGAGTGTACAGATGTACGCCGCCCTTTTTGGTTTTAGTGAACGCCAGGTGCTTAATCTCAAGGTGGGATAGCAGAAAAGGCGGCCTTTCTGCGGTTCCGGCTGATCACTCCGGACTGAATCTTTCACGGCGCAGCTGTTTAACCAGGCTGCGCCTTTTTTTATGCTTGAGCCGTTCAGCTCTGGCGGCGGGAGTGATCCGTGTCGGCCTGCGCTGGGGGGCCGGAGCCAGCGCCTCGCGCAGGAGCGCGGCGAACCGATCGATCGCGCTCTCGCGGTTGGCATACTGGGTGCGATGGCGGCTGGAAGTGACCCAAAGCAGCCCCTCCTTGTTGATCCTCGAGGAAAGCCTTTCAGTAACGAGCTGCTTCTCTCCCGGCGAGAGGACTGCGCTGCCCTCCACATTGAACCAGAGGGTTACCCGGGTCTCGACCTTGTTGACGTTCTGGCCGCCCGGGCCGCCGCTGCGCGAGGTCGTGAAACCAACCTCGTCGTCAGGGATGAATGTGGATGCATCGATTTCGATGGGCATGGCAATGGTTCCGTTTGATGATTTCAGGGAAAAATGTATCAAATAATGGGGACAAAACCAAACCATTCCGCATTCATATGCGGTCTGCGCTTAAAAAACACTTAAAAACAAAATATTGCTTGCTTTCCCCTTGCTCCCGATGTATTTTTAATTAGGCATCAGCAGTGGGGCTCAGGGGTGGCTGCAGGGTGACTCCTCTCGATATTATCTCCTCCGATTCTCTTCCAGACGTACTTGTACCCCTTTTCAAGCAGTGTTTTCCGTGACCGGACATGGTCTGTCCGATTGCAGGGTCAGCTTTGCGCCGAGTCGATATCTTGCCGTGCGATGGGCAGTGAAGATCCCGGCCTTAACAGCCGGGGTATTTACTCACCAGAGTTTTCCCGGAGGGGGAGGTATGGCACTGAGGAAGGAGATCATCCTGGCTGTTGACGAGGATCCCGTTTTCTGCCGGGATCTTGTGCGTGCATTGCCATTATCGACTTCACTCAAAGCGGTATCCGATCCATCCCAGGCGCTCGAAGCAGTCCGCTCCAGGTGCTGCAGCGCCATCCTGATTGCCCATACTCCGCCGGAGAGGGATGGAATTGACTTGGCACGTAAAATCCGTGAAATCATGGGTGCTATTCCAATCGTCCTTGTCGTTCCTTTTACTGCAGTAGAGTTGATTATCGATGCGCTCCACCTTGGTATTTGTGATTACCTGGAAAAGCCAGCTTCTACTGAGGCGATTGCAGCCATGTTTTCACGCCTCAGGGTCCAGATTGAAAGATCTGCCTCAAATGAGCTTTCCATCCCTGGAACGATGAATAAGCAGCGAAAAAATATCCTTGCCGGCTGCACAGATCTATTTGCCCCTGGTGTTCAAAACAGTGCAAATGGTTACTTGACCGTAAAAATGAAAAGGATAACATCTGCAATTGCGAACATATGTCATGTGCCCTCGCATCGACAACACCTGCAGAGCATGGAAAAGACACCAGCCATGGAGACTCTCATTCCGAATGATTGGCCATCAGTTTCCGTCCCCAGCAAAGTCAGCAAATTCAGTTTTAATTTCCTTGGTCCTTTTCAATGCGAAATCGATGGCAAACGTATTGAAGAATGGCCGGGGCACAAGGCCAAGATTCTCTTCGCATATTTGGCCTACCACCATAAACGTCATATCTATCGTGATATTCTCATGGATTATTTTTGGCCTCATTCTTCCCCGGATTCGGCCCGTAACTGCCTGAATGTGACTCTTCACGCCATCCGAGCAACATTGCATAAGATACATCCTCAACTGGAAGGTCTGCTTTTCAAGGATGAGTGCTATTATTTTTGTGATGAAATTGACATCGAGCTGGACACGGAAAAATTCCTTCACTTCTATGACATCGCGCAACATGCTGAAAGAAGACGAGAAAACTCGGACGCTTTGGGTTTTTACGAGGCGGCGGCAGCTCTTTATAAAGGGGATTTCCTTGAGGAATATCCCTATGAGGTCTGGACAGGACTCGAACGGGAAAATTTTGCTGAAACCTATCTGGTGATACTGGATAAAATGAGTGACTTTTATGCCTGCGACGGCCGGCCGGCTACAGCGATTTCTCTTTGTGATCAGATCTTGTTGAAAGATAATTGCCGGGAAGAAATATACCGGCGGCTGATGGTTTGCTATAACCGTATCGGCCAGCGAGATCGAGCGATACGGGTATATAAACGATGTGTGGAGGTTTTAAAAACCATACTCGATGTGGAACCTACTACGGCGACACAGAAACTTTATCAACAAATTCGCGGAAAAGTCGAATAATTAAGCAGAAAATAAGAGTGCTCTAATCGAGGGCTAATTCAGGATGATTATCTTATAGCAGGTTCACGAGAGTTTATAAAATCACCGGCCAGCACCATCATTTGAGTGAAGCGCAACTGAAACGGACCCAGGCCGGGGTTCCAGGGTGAACGTTTCTCAGCTGCCGCACCACTCATCTTTTGGGAGGAGTCACACCATGAGTATCATTCAGCCTTTAGGTGCGGTAACAAGGACCTTCGGAGGTGAATTCGATTTTCCGAGAGGAGTTATCGTATTTCCCGATGGTTCCACTCTCGATCCATGCGCTCCCGGAGAAGCTCCGAATATTCCTCCGGGCGACGATGATTACACGCTGATGGAACGCTGGTATGACAAGGCCGGATTCGGCAAGCCAAAAGCTCGGCAAGGATGGGCGACCATGTATGAGGAGGGGGCCTTAATCAGTCCAGAGGAAGAAGATCCGGATGTTGCGCCTTTTGTGGACCTGATGCTGGATCGCGACCGGGGTATTGTCATCAACCATACTGCAAGATTCAGCGGGCGGATGGTTGAGCTGATCAACAACAGGACCTTTGAATGTCGTATCCGCATCGCCGCGCACCCGTTGATGGCTGCTACAGGCCAGGTGGACCTGTATGACACCGATTGGGTGGTGATCGAAAGTTTCTCCAGCCACGTCCCCAACAAATGGTTTCTGCTCAACACCAGCACTCTGGTTTATACCCTGCGCTATCTTTTTCCAAAGAGTGACATCAGCGGAGACGCGCCAGACTCCAACTATAAACTCTCCGTGCCTGGCATCTACCGATTGATCATCGACTGGGATGTTCGCCACAAGGTGGCAGGTGACCCCGACTATCATTACGAGGTTCTCGGGGGATTTGACCACAATCTGGTTTTTCGAGTCGGCTACCAGACCAGTGATTGATAACACATCAAAGTCCATTGGGACCCTGGGAGTTTGTCAATCCCAGGGTCCGGGATGGCCTTCTGATTAACTTCAGGCCAGGAAAGCGGTTACACTTCCATTTTGCCCGTACCTAAGCCAAGCTTCCTGTTTGAAGAGATCAGACATGGCTGGGTATGTGCCATTCTTTGAGGGTCGATTATGAAAAAGGGAAGATCAGCAAAAACGAACCGTCAAAAGTCCTCGCCGTCTTTAGAGAAAAGAAGACTGGCAAAGGCAGATCCGGTCAGTTTGTTGGGGGACAGACCTGTTCGGGAATTGTGGAATGAGCATGTGAACCGCAAGAACGGGAAAAAATCAAGCAACCATGATGAAATTCTTCCCTATAACGGATCAACCCCTGAACTTGAGCATATCAGAAAAGAGATTTCAGATGTGGACGATTCAGACAACACTGGAACATCAAACCTCGTTCAGGAACCAATTCAAATCAAGGATCTCGAACAGGAAAAACAGAGACTGATCAAAGAGAACCGGGAGCTAAGTTATGCCGCTGCCGAGCTGAGAAAGCAGTTGGAAGAAGTACGGATAAAAAATGATAAAAACCTGAATAAACTCAGAGAAGAGATTGAAAATGCCCATCAGAACTATCACGAGCTACTCACAAAAATTAATGCTGTTGGGATTTCCGAGATCGATTTAAAACACGTTCTGCCGGGGAAAGAACTGGAGAGAGAAGAAAATGATCTGGGTGCAGCATCCAGTTCGCTTTTTACGATCAGAATGTACAATACTTCAGAGGGAGTCATCGGAATACTGCATCATCCTGTAGACCGTGCGAAGCTGAGCATTCGAGGGGTCGATGGCGACGCAATTTCATCATTTATATCTCGGCATATAAGCAGATCAATCGAGGAGGCACATATAAATGAAGGGAAGGTGATGCCCGATCAGGTCATAACAGAGGTTGAAAGTGATAGCCAGGAAGAAGAGAACACGCCGCCTGAGGGGGATACTCTGGAAATCGGATTCAGGCAAAATCAAACCGAGCTGCCTAAAGGCATGCCAGTTTTATGGAAAAGTGCTTTTAAAATCAAGGTAACTCTGAAAATACCTGAATTATCTAAGCGTGTCGGCATCCCGACGAATCTCTCCTTCTGCAGTCTTTGGCTCGGATTGCGCAAAGCCGATTCGGGAGGGTATTTTCTGCAGGAATCCAGAGCATTAAAGCTTACGCCAAGGTCGCCTGACCTTCATACAGAACTCTCGTTCAAGGGTTTGGAAAAAGGTGATTATATTGTGAGCTGCAGGGCAACCTTGCCATTTTTGTCCCGGATGCTGAGGGGGAATGCCGAGTTTGCTGTTGCCGAAGTGCTGACCGTATAAATTGTACAAGCCCGTTCCAGTGATGGCCATGTCGCTGAAAGTATCCCAACAAGTGATAGTTGTGATTTTGCGCTGATGACTCCGGAAGAATTCAGTGTCTTTATTGTTGGCCTCGTTCTTGAAGTATTCCGCCTCGTCAGCAGGTCTTTGCCTAAGGATATCATCTGGGCGGAACTGCAGCTGCTGTTCGGACAAGATTGAACGCGTTGCAAGCACAACTGGGAGAAAATATGACCAGGATTGAGATTCTCAAGTCAGCCCTCAAAGATCAGATCGGACGGTTTGATAGTGAATCCCGAAAACACAAACGGCTTCATCGCCGCCTAAGGACCATGGTTTTTGTGCTGGCCGCCGCCACTACAATTCTTT
>JAKPUX010000041.1 GCA_029554865.1 bacterium
CTCCCCGAGGCGGGCCGACTCGGCCCGAGCATGCTCGGTGATGAATTTCATCAACTTCTCCGCCAGGGCCACAGCCTGGGGCGAGGCGTAGGAGATGTTCATCATAATGAGCATATCCGCAAAGCCCATCACACCCAGGCCGATCTTGCGGCGGCTCAGTGTGGCCTCTTCTATTTGCGGCAGGGGGAAGCGGTTCATCTCGATTACATCGTCCAGAAACCTCACCCCCAATCTGACCAGATCGGCCAGGTGATCCCAGTCCAGCTCTCCTTTTCTCACCAGCCGGGAGAGGTTGATCGAGCCCAGGTTGCAGGACTCATACGGCAGCAAGGGCTGCTCCCCGCAGGGGTTTGTGGCTTCGATCTCCCCAGGGAGTGGGTGGGCGGCATTGATGCGATCGATGAAGATGATCCCCGGGTCGCCACCCCTCCAGGCGGAGGTGGCGATAAGGCCCAAAAGATCCGCCGCCTTCAGCTGGCCCGCCGCCAGGCCCGTGCGCGGATTGATCAGGTCGATTTTCCCCTCACCCCGCGATTTTTCCATAAATTCGTTCGTCGCCGCCACAGAGAGGTTGAAGTTCTCCAGGAATCCCGGCTGCTCCTTGGCCTCGATGAACTCCATGATATCGGGATGGTCGACCCTCAATATCCCCATGTTCGCTCCCCGGCGGCGCCCGCCTTGCTTGATCACATCGGTCGCCGTATCGAAGATGCGCATGAAGGAGACCGGTCCGCTGGCCACTCCGCCTGTAGCCCGGACGACATCGTCCTTGGGCCGCAGTCGAGAGAAGGAGAATCCCGTGCCTCCGCCACTCTGGTGGATGAGGGCCATGCTCTTCAGAGCATCAAAGATACTGGGCAGCGAATCTTCTACAGGAAGGACAAAGCAGGCGGACAGCTGGCCTAAAGGCAAGCCTGCATTCATTAGCGTGGGGGAGTTGGGCAGAAACTCCAGGTTCCTCATCATCTGCAGGAAAAGAGATCGATAGCTTTCAACATCACCGCCATATTTTGACTCGGCCTTGGAGATATGATCGGCCACCCGTCCAAACATCTCTCCCGGGGTCTCCACCCCATCTCCCCGCTCGT
>JAKPUX010000064.1 GCA_029554865.1 bacterium
CATCGACGAGATCGTCGCGGGGACGCGCGCCCAGCTGATCATCAAATTATTCGGGGAGGATCTGGAGGTGCTGAGGAGCAAGGCCGATGAAATCGCCCGGGCGGTGGCGCCGCTTGAGGGCACGGCCGATCTGCTGGTGGAAAAGGTCTCAGGGCAGCCCTACCTGACCATCACCATTGACCGCGCACTCATCGCACGTTACGGCATCAACATCCGCGAGGTCCAGGATGTGATCGAAACCGCCATCGCCGGGAAATCCGCCTCGACCCTCTATGAGGAGAATCGCAGCTTTGACATCGTTGTCCGTCTGCCTGAGGAGCGTCGGGATTCCCCCGATCTTATCGGGAACATCCTCGTGCGCTCCCCGGAGGGAGCAGACATCCCCCTCGGGCAGCTGGCAAAAATCGCCCTGACCGAGGGGCCGGCGCAGATCAGCCGTGAAAATGGCCTGCGCAGGATCGGCATCGAAATGAATGTGACCGGAAGGGACATCGGCGGGTACGTCGAGGAAGCGGCCCGCGTCATCAAGAAGAAAGTGGATCTGCCGGCCGGGTATTATCTGAGCTGGGGAGGGCAGTTCGAGAACCAGCGGCGGGCGATGAACCGGCTGCTGCTGATCTGGCCCCTGGCCACCGGGGCCATCTTCCTGCTGCTCTTCGTCAGTCTGCGCTCATTCCGTCTGGCACTGCTGATTTTGGCCATTCTCCCCTTCGCCCTCATCGGCGGGGTGATCGCCCTGTTCCTTTCCGGACAGTATCTCTCCGTCCCCGCCTCGATTGGCTTCATTGTGCTCTTCGGTGTGGCCGTCCTCAACGGTCTGGTGCTGGTCTCGCACATCGACCAGCTGCACAGCGAGGGGATGGCGCTGGCGGAGGCGATCCGGCAGGGCGCCCGGGACCGGCTGCGGCCGGTACTCATGACCGCCTCCATCGCCATATTCAGCCTGATCCCGATGCTTTTCGCAACGGGGACCGGCAGCGAGATCCAGAAACCCCTCGCCATCGTGGTCGTGGGGGGGTTGATCACTTCTACCCTGCTGACCCTGATCGTCTTGCCAGCCGTTTATCCATGGTTCGCAGCAAAAACGCAAGCCTCAACAGATTAAGAAGACAAAGTGTGTCCGGGTATTACCTTGATATCCGGACTCAGCATCGCCGCCGGCAAGGCGGCTTCCTGCTAGCGCCGCCTTCTCGGGGCGCTCACTTTTTCCCGCTTGCTCCGCCACTCTCCCTCCTCGAAATAGGCCACCCAGCCTGAAGGCTCACCCGCGTCGGTCACCCCGACGAGATACTGTTTGCCCTCCTTGCGCTTCCAGCGGATCTCGAAGCTGTTTCCGTCCGGGTCGCTCTGCGGGGCATCGGCGAGATAGTGGAACTTTTGATCGAGTTCGGCGCGGTGGCGCGCCAGGTCGGCCACCCGGGGCGAAGCGGTCTCACGCGATTTTGGAAAAGTGTGGGCGGCGAGAAAGAGCCCCGCAGCCCCGTCGCGCAGCAGGAAATGGGCCTCCGATTTTTTGCATTT